>NZ_JBEXZD010000067.1:0-43185 GCF_040628575.1 Streptomyces sp. NPDC006393 | reverse complement strand
CCGAGGGGTTCGCGGCTGGTGGCGAGGACGGTGAGGTGCGGGCAGCGGGCCAGCAGCTCCTCGACGAGGTGCGCGGCGGCGCCGACGACGTGCTCGCAGTTGTCGAGGAGGAGCAGCATGCGGCGCCGGGCGCAGTGCTCGACGAGCCGCTCCACCGGGTCGTCGTGCCGGTCGGCGACGGCGACGCGCATCTCCTCCGCGCCGGCGCCGTAGAGCACGGTCTCCCGGGCTCCGACGGCCGTGAGCACGGCCTCGGGCACCGCGTCCGGGTCGTCGACCGGGGCCAGCTCGGCCAGCCACACCCCGTCCCGCAGCACCGGGCGCACCGTCTCGGCGGCCTCCTGCGACAGCCGGGTCTTCCCGGCCCCACCGGGACCGAGCAGCGTGACCAGCCGGGCACCTGCGAGGTCCGCACGAATCGCCTCGATGTCCCTCTCCCGCCCCACGAAGGAGGTGAGCCGGGCCCGAAGGTTGCTGGGCGGCTGTACGGCCGGGTTCACGGGGGAGCTCACACCGGTGGAAGCCTCGTAAGAGGCGGCGGGTGCGGCGGCACCCGCGGGACCGGAGGGGGGCTCCGAAAGATCCGTGAGACCAGCGGCGCCGGCGGGCCCGGCGTGCCCGGCAGGCGCCCCGGAAGGAGACGCGACGGGTCCGGCCGAAGCGCCGGACCGCTCCCCGGCCCTTTCGCCGGGCCGCTCACCGCCCGGCAACCCGGGCCGCCGGCCACCCGGCTCCTCGCGCCACTCGTCACGCCGCCCCTCGCGCCACTCGTCACGCTGCCCCTCGCGCCGCTCGTCACGCTGCCCGCCGCGCCGCTCGTCACCGCGCTCGGCGCCCCGCTCGCCGTCCCGGTCAGGGCCCCGCTCGCGCTCGCCGGGCCGGCGGGGACCGCTCCCCGGCCGCCCGTCCCGGCCCGAGACGCCCACGCCCAAAACCGCCGAGCCCGGGGCCGCGGCCCCGTGCGCGCGTCGCGGATCCAGCAGCTCCTGGTGCAGCGCGCGCAGTTCCGGTCCGGGGTCGGAGCCGAGGCGGTCGGCCAGCAGTTGCCGTACGTCCTCGTAGGCGGCCAGGGCCTCGGCCGAACGGCCCGCCTCGCGCAGCGCGCGCAGCCGCAGGGCCTGGAGGGGCTCGTCCAGCGGATGCGTGTCGCACAGGGCGGTCAGCTCCGGCAGGACCTGCTCGGCCTGGCCGAGGGCGAGCCCGGCGGTGAGCCGGGCGCGGCGCGCGTCCAGGTGGCGGGCCTCCCAGCGGGCCGCCTCGGCGGTGCCGTCGGGCAGGTCGGCGAGGGCGGGGCCGCGCCACAGGGCGAGGGCGTCGTCGAGGACGCCGGCCGCCTTCGCGGGGTCGCCGTCGCCCAGCGCGCGCAGCCCCTCGCCCACCAGCCGCTCGAAACGGTGCAGGTCGACGTCGTCGGCCGTGGCGGTGAGCCGGTAGCCGCCCTCGGCGGAGGCGACCGCGTCCGCGCCGAGCGCCCGGCGCAGCCGCCCGACCAGCGCCTGGAGCGCGCCCGTGGCGTCGGCGGGCGGATCACCCGCCCACACCTCGTCGACCAGGACGCGGACCGGGACCGTACGGCCGGGTCGCAGGGCGAGCACGGTCAGCAGGGCACGCAGCCGCGCCCCGCCGACCGGGACGGCCGTGCCGTCCGGGCGGAGTGCCTGTGTGGTGCCGAGGATGCGATAGCGCACGGGGTCCATTGTCTCCAGGGACGTCAGGGCCGGTCACGGGGGTTGCGCGGCGCGGCGCCCGGTGGCTTCCGGAATCGGTGTCCCGGCACACGCGCCGCGCCCCGCCCCACACGCCCCCACCCACCACGAATCTCCCTGAAAGGGACCCGTCGAAGGAATCCGACAGCCGACACGAGACGTTCCTCCCTTGCGCCCGGTACGGTCGGGCTCGCCCGGACGGACCAGGACGACCACAGGAGTTTCCCGATGACCACCGTCACCACCCGCCACAGCGACCGGCGGATGAGTCCCGTGTTCGTCGGGATCCTCGCCGTCACCGCCGTCACGGGCTGGGCCACCTGGACCGGGTTCGCCGAGCAGCCGGGCGTCGCGGTGTTCCTGTTCGTGACGGCGGCCTGGATCGTCTCCCTGTGCCTGCACGAGTACGCGCACGCGCGCACCGCGCTGCACAGCGGGGACATCACGGTCGGCGCGAAGGGCTACCTCACGCTGAACCCGCTGAAGTACACGCACGCCCTGCTGAGCATCGTGCTCCCGGTGATCTTCGTGATCATGGGCGGGATCGGCCTGCCGGGCGGTGCGGTGTTCATCGAGCGGTCCCGGATCCGGGGCCGCTGGCGGCACAGCCTGATCTCGGCGGCGGGCCCGCTGACGAACGTGCTGTTCGCGGCGGTGTGCACGGCCCCGTTCTGGCTGCACGCGCTGGACGGCGTGCCCCGCGACTTCCGCTTCGCCCTGGCGTTCCTCGCGCTGCTCCAGGTCACGGCCGCGATCCTGAACTTCCTCCCGGTCCCGGGCCTGGACGGCTACGGAGTCATCGAGCCGTGGCTGTCGTACAAGGTCAAGCGCCAGGTGGAGCCCTTCGCGCCGTTCGGCCTGCTGATCGTGTTCGCGCTGCTGTGGGTGCCGTCGATCAACAACGTCTTCTTCGACGTGATCGACGCGATCCTGCGGGGCCTGGGGATCAGCGACTTCGACAGCTACTGCGGCCAGGAGGCGTACCGCTTCTGGCAGGGCACGAACGAGTTCTGCACGCTCAGCCCGTGACGGACCCGTCCCGGGCGGCCCGGCCCCGGCGCGCGTAGTACCAGGTCATGTTGGACGACAGTCCCGCCAGCAGGATCCACACGATCCCCAGCCAGCTGCCCTGGACGAAGGAGACGACCGCCGCGGCCACGGAGAGGACGCAGACGATCAGGGCGTAGAGGGCGAGGCGGGGCATGTCGGTCGGCTCCTGTCGGGGGACACTGCCGGGTCGTGCCGGGTGTCGTACTGGGTACTTCTTCGGCCACCAGTGTCCCCCATGAGGTCATACGTCGGTGACGCGGAGCCCGGCGTGCGCCTTGTACCGGCGGTTCACCGAGATCAGGTTCGCGACCAGGGACTCGACCTGGTGGGCGTTGCGCAGCCGGCCGGCGAAGATGCCGCGCATGCCGGGGACGCGCCCCGCGAGCGCCTGCACGATCTCCACGTCGGCGCGTTCCTCGCCGAGCACCATCACGTCGGTGTCGATCTGTTCGATCTCCGGGTCCAGCAGCAGAACCGCCGACAGGTGGTGGAAGGCCGCCGTCACCCGTGAGTCCGGCAGCAGGGCGGCGGCCTGCTCGGCGGCGCTGCCCTCCTCGGGCCTGAGGGCGTAGGCCCCCTTCTTGTCGAAGCCGAGCGGGTTGACGCAGTCCACGACGAGCTTGCCGGCCAGTTCCTCGCGCAGCGCCTCGAGGGTCTTGCCGTGCCCCTCCCAGGGCACGGCGACGATCACGAGGTCGCTGCGGCGGGCGGCCTCGGCGTTCTCGGCGCCCTCGACGCCGTGGCCGATCTCCTCCGCCGCGGCCCGCGCGCGCTCGGCGGCGCGGGAGCCGATGATCACCTTCTGGCCGGACCGGGCGAGGCGGTAGGCGAGGCCCTTGCCCTGCGGACCGGTCCCGCCGAGCACGCCGACGACCAGCCCGGAGACGTCGGGCAGGTCCCAGGGGTCCTTGGCGGGCGCCTTCTGTGCACTGTCGCTAGAGGTCATGGGCCGACTCTACGTCCGCGGCTCCTCCTTCACCCGTTCAGGTGCGCCATGTGCCGGGCCTGCGCCGGCGGCCGGTGCCACCGTCCCCGAGGCGGGCGAATTACGGCCGAACTCGCCCTCGCACCGGGCGGTTTGGGGCAGGATGCGCGCGTATGGATGCCGTAAGGGTCGCATGGCTGCGTGAAGTGCTCGCCGGAACCGAGTGGTTGGGTGCCACCCGGCGGTTCGCGGGCGTGCTGCGGGGGTCCGTCGTGTCGCACGGGGGCGGACTGCTGCTCGTGGGCACGCCGGAGTACGAGCCGTGGCACCTGGCCGCGCATCTGGTGGACGAGGCCGCCTGGTCGGGCACCCCGGAGCTGGCGCCGACCCTGGTACGGCACGACGCGCGCCCCTCGGATCCGGCGCACCTGGCCGTCGGGCTCGGCCGGCTGGAGGCGGCTCGGCGCGGCGAGACGCTGCTGGTCGTGGCCCCCGAGGAGACCGGGCCCGCCCCGCTGCTGGGGCGGGTGCACGAGGCGCGGCGGGCCGGGGCGACGGTGCTGGCCCTGGGGCCGGACGGGGGCGAGCTGGCGGCGATGGCGCACGAGACGCTGGCGGTGCCGGACGGCGCCGAGCTGGACCTGGACACCGTGCAGCACCTGGTCAGCGCGGCGGCCGGGGAGAACGCGCTGCCGTCCGGACGGGGCCGCGGACGGTTCCGCGACCGCCTGTCCCGACTGACGGAACTGCTGACGGCTCCACCTCCTCCACGCTGGTAGCACACGCCCCCACGCCCCGGCAGCACACGCCCCCACGCCCCGGTGGCGCACGCCCCCCACACCGGCAGCGCACGCCTTCGCGCCGGCAGCGCACGGAAAACCAGTTGCCCGCGCCGTTCGCCCGCCGGAGCATCTCGCCACGTGACCGACGCCGCCGTACCCACCGAACCCGCGGAAACCACGGAAAACCCAGGAACCGCGGAAAGCCCAGAACCCGAGACCGCGGAAACCGCGAAGCCCGCGCGGACCCCCGTCACCGCCACCCCACCCTCCGGTCTGCGGGCCCTGCTCCCCGACCTCGCCCCCTGGCGGGCCTCCCGGGACTTCCGGCGGCTGTGGGTGTCGGGCCTGATCTCGAACTTCGGCAGCTTCCTCACCTTCGTCGCGCTGCCGGTGCAGATGAAGGAGCTGACCGGCTCGGCCGCGGCGGTGGGTGCGATCGGGGCCGTGGAGCTGGTGCCGCTGATCGTGTTCGGACTGTACGGCGGGGCACTGGCCGACGCGCTGGACAAGCGGCGGCTGATCGTGTGGAGCGAGGCCGGTCAGGGCGTGCTGAGCGCCGTCCTGCTGGTGAACGCGATGCTGCCGCACCCGACAGTGTGGCCGCTGTACGTGGTGGCGGCCCTGTCCTCCGCGCTGGGCGCCGTGCAGCGTCCGGCGCTGGACTCCCTGTGGCCGCGGATCGTGGCGCACGAGCATCTGCCGGCGGCGACGGCGCTGAACTCGCTGCGCTGGACGGCCGGGGGCGTGGCGGGTCCGGCCGTGGCGGGCGTGATCGTGGCGTACGCGGGGCTGGCCCCGGCCTACGCGGCCGATGCGGCGACGTTCCTGGTCTCCGTCGCGCTCGTGGTCCGCATCGCCGCCCAGCCCGCCTCCCACGAGGCCGCCAAGCCGTCCCTGCGGGCGATCGCGGAGGGCGCCCGGTACGCCTGGGGCCGCAAGGAGCTGCTCGGGACGTACGTCGTCGACCTGGCGGCGATGTTCCTGGCGATGCCGCTGGCCGTGCTGCCGTTCCTCGCGGACGAGCTGGACGCCCGCTGGGCGCTGGGCCTGATGTACGCGACCGTGCCGCTGGGCTCGCTGCTGGTGAGCGTGACCAGCGGCTGGACGTCCCGGGTGCACCGGCACGGGCGGATGGTGGTGCTGGCGGCGCTGCTGTGGGGTCTGGCGGTGGCCGCCGCGGGTGTGGTGGGCGATGTGTGGCTGGTGCTGCTGTTCCTGACCGTGGCCGGGGGCTGCGACATGGTCAGCGGGATCTTCCGCGGGGCCATGTGGAACCAGACCATCCCCGACGCGTTGCGCGGCCGGCTCGCCGGGATCGAGCTGCTGTCCTACTCGGTGGGCCCGCAGCTGGGCCAGGTCCGCTCGGGCGGCGTGGCCGCGTGGTGGGGTGTGCGGGCGTCGGTGTGGTCGGGCGGGCTGCTGTGCGCGGGCGCGGTGGGGCTGCTGGCCGTGTGCCTGCCGGGGCTGATGAGGTACGACGCCCGGACGAACGAGCACGCGGTGCGGCTGCGCGAGGAACGCGCAGCCGCGGTCCGGGCCCGCGCGTGACCGGCCCGGCCGATCAGCCCTCTTCGCTCTCGCCGGCGGCCGTGTCGTGCCACCGGGGGTCGTTCTCCCACTGGAGGTTGCGCTCGCGGGCGGTCTCCATCGCATGCTGGGCCTCCTGCCGGGAGGCGTACGGGCCGAACCGGTCCTTGGCGGGACACTCGGGTCCCTCCTCGACCTTCTGGTGCTCCAGGCAGTAGAACCACTCGCCCGGCTTTCCGACGGTGCGCTTCTTGAACAGGGGCATGACCAGCTCCTCTCGCCACGGACATGTTCCCCCATCGCCGCTGGATAGACTCGCTGTCATGTCTGGCCAGTCGCTGCTCGTCCCCGGGGAGCTCTCCCCCACCCGTTCCGTACCCGGAAACATCCGCCGCCCCGAGTACGTCGGCAAGCCCGCGCCGAAGCCGTACACCGGGCCGGAGGTGCAGACGCCGGAGACCATCGAGGCGATGCGGGTCGCCGGGCGGATCGCCGCCCAGGCGATGGAGGAGGCGGCCCGGCACATCGCGCCGGGCGTGACCACGGACGAGCTGGACCGCGTGGCGCACGAGTACATGTGCGACCACGGCGCCTATCCCTCGACGCTCGGCTACCGGGGCTTCCCGAAGTCGCTGTGCACCTCGGTCAACGAGGTGATCTGCCACGGCATCCCGGACTCGACGGTCCTGCGGGACGGCGACATCGTCAACCTGGACGTCACGGCGTACATCGGCGGGGTGCACGGCGACAACAACGCCACGTATCTGGTCGGTGACGTCGACGAGGAGAGCCGCCTGCTCGTGGAACGCACCCGCGAGTCCCTGAACCGCGCGATCAAGGCGGTCAAGCCGGGCCGCCAGATCAACGTCATCGGCCGGGTCATCGAGTCCTACGCCAAGCGCTTCGGCTACGGCGTGGTCCGCGACTTCACCGGTCACGGCATCAACTCGTCCTTCCACTCCGGCCTGATCATCCCCCACTACGACAGCCCGCACGCCACCACCCTCATGCGCCCCGGCATGACCTTCACCATCGAACCGATGCTGACCCTCGGCACCCACGAGTACGACGTCTGGGACGACGGCTGGACGGTGGTCACCAAGGACCACAAACGCACCGCCCAGTTCGAACACACCCTGGTGGTCACGGAAACGGGCGCGGAGATCCTGACGCTGCCGTAACCCCACGCTTGCTGCGGGCCGCCCGGGAGAGTACGTGACCGGCACCCGGGAGGCTGGAATCAGGCGCCCGTCCAGTGTCCGCGTTGCACATCAGAAAGTGATGATGTGATGATTCCGGGCATGGTTGATCACGGGGGAGGCCGGACGGAGACGACGAGCATTACTCGACCGACGTCGGCACGGCACTGCTAGTGCTCCCCGAAGCAACGCCACCTCCACCACCTGCGGACTCGCGCTCCTCCTCGGACTCGGCCGACGACGAGAGCACCGGCAGGCGCCGTGAGTTCGCCGCACTGCTGGGCGAGTTCCGTCGTACGGCTGTGCTCGTGCCGCTCGGTGAGGACGAGGCTCCTCTGGTCGGGGAGTACGGCGGCGTCCGCTGGATCTACGCCTTCTCCGATGAGGCGGCGCTCTCCCGGTTCGCTGTCGCGAAGGCTGACGGCGCGCGGGAGCGGACGTATCGGACGGTGCTGGGCGCGCGGCTGCTGGACGCCGCCGTGCCGGCGGCCGGTGTGCCGTGCGGGGTCGCGCTGGACGTGGGGAGCGGCGGTGACGGGGTGCTGTTCCCGCCGGTGGCGGGGATCGTGCCCGATGGAGCGGCGGTGGACGTGGAAGACGGGGAGCGGCCGCGGTGAGTGGTCACGGGGACGGGGAGGACCTCAAGGCCGAGGGCCTGGACCTCATCACGCAGGGCATCGACCTGACCCTGCAGGAGCTCAAAGAGGTCGGCATCGACTACGTGGCCGGCACGGGGCGTGGTTTCGAGCATGTGGGTCTGTCTGGCATGCAACTGGGTCACGAGGAGTTGGCCTCGGCGCTGAAGTCGTTCTGCGAGCGCTGGGAGTGGGGAGTGCGCGCCCTGGTCGTGGAGGGCAACGACTTCGCACAGGGCGTGGGGCTTTCGGCGGGCACGTACTACGAGACCGATCAGTACGTGGAGGGCGCGTTCAAGATCGGCGCAAACGCGGTGATGGGCAATCCGTACGCGTCCGAGGACGACGTGTCGAAGATGAGCTGGGGACAGCTGGGGGACAACAACGCGCTCGCTCACGCCGACTACAGCCAGGCGTCCTTCGAGCGTGCCTGGGACAACAGCGCACAGGGCTGGAAGGACGCCACCCGGGACGTTCTGACATCGCAGGCCTTCTCCGGCGCGGTTCCCAGTCCGATCAACCTCAGGGACAACACCGGACTGAGCGAGGAAGAGTACAAAGCGTTTCTGGAAGCCGGTGGTCTGGGCCCTTCCGCCGGTGAACAGGCAGAGACCGGCCGGCCGGGCGGCCAGCAGGGCGGCGGTGCCGGCTGATGGGCTTCGGAGATCTCGTCAACTCCGGTCTGGTCAAGCTCGAGGACGGCTGGAACGCCGGCAAGAAGCTCGTCGGTGAGGGCATCGACGAGGGCACGGATCTCATCGGGGACGGCCTGGACTACGTCGGAGCCCACGACTGGGCCGACAAGGTCGAGGACTTCGGCGACAACCTCGCCTCCGACCTCGGCGCCACCCCCGGCGAGCAGCAACTCGGCCAGACCGACCAGGCCGACGAGCTCATCCACGGCAGCGAGAGCGCGATCAGGGCCAGCGCCGGACATCTGAGGGACTTCCACACCTCCTTCGACAAGGTCGGCCGGGGCATGCGCAACCTGGACTCCTCCCACTGGAAGGGCCAGGCCGCCGACACCTTCCGCGACAAGTTCGCGATGCACCCCGCCAAGTGGCTGCACGCGGCGGACGCCTGTGACAAGGCGGCCAAGGCCCTGGACGCGTACGCGGGCACGGTCACCTGGGCGCAGGGCCAGGCCAAGGAGGCCATACGGCTCTACGAGAAGGGCACCGACGCCTCCGAGAAGGCGGTGGCGGCGTACAACAAGCGCGTCGACGCCTATAATGCGGCCATCAAGCAGAGCCGGGATCCGGGACCGCGCCCGGAACCCTTCAAGGATCCCGGTACCGCCGACATCAAGCGGGCCCGCGAGATCCTCGCCGAGGCCCGCCGCCAGCGCAACGACGCGGGGCACAAAGCGGCTTCGTCCGTGCGCGCCGCCCTCGCGCACGCCCCCGCCGAACCGTCGCCGCTGGACCGGCTGAAGATGGACTCGGTGGACGGCCTGGGCGTACTCAGCGCCGAAGCGACCCACGTCGTCGGCGGAGTCGTCAAGGGCGGTGCGGGACTGGTCAACTTCGTGCGCGGCCTGAACCCGATCGACCCGTACAACCTCACGCACCCGGCCCAGTACTTCCAGAACGTCAGCATGACCCTGTCGGGTCTGGTGTCCACGGCCTCCCACCCCGACCGCGCGATCGCGTCGGCGTGGGACGGCTTCAAGAAGGACCCCGCCGAGGGCATCGGGCGTCTACTCCCCGAACTGATCGGCACCAAGGGGTTGGGGATGGCCGGAGGCGGCCTGCGGGCGGCGGCCAAGGAAGGTGTGGAGACGGCGGCGGAATCGGCAGCCAAGCGGGCTGCCCGCGAGACCGTGGAGCGGGATGCGGGCAAGGTCAGCCGCACCGAGGACTCCCGGGTCAGCAAAGGCACCGACCCCGTCGACCTGGCCACCGGCAAGATGTACCTGCCGCAGACGGACGTCACGCTGCCCGGCGCCCTGCCGCTGCTGCTGAACCGACGGGTGGAGTCGGGCTACCGGTTGGGCCGCTGGTTCGGCCCGTCCTGGTCCTCGACGCTCGACCAGCGCCTGGAGGTCGACGCGGAGGGCGTCGTCTTCGTCACCGAGGACGGCCTGCTGCTCTCCTACCCACACCCGGCACCGGGCCTGCCGACGCTCCCCAGCCACGGCCCGCGCCTGCCCCTGGACCGCGTGGACGGCGGCTACACGGTCAGCGACCCGCACACCGGCCGCGTCCGGCACTTCACCGACCGGGGCGAAAACCTCGCGGTACTGGAACAGATCGACGACCGCAACGGCAACTGGATCACCTTCGAGTACGACGCCGAGGGCACCCCGCTGGGTGTCTTCACGAGCGGCGGTCAGGGCGTCCGCATCACCACGGAGTCCGGACGCGTCACGGCGTACCACCTGACCGCGACCGGCCAGGAGCTGAAACGCTTCGCCTACACGGACGGCAATCTCACGGAGGTCATCAACTCCTCGGGCCTGCCACTCCGCTTCACCTACGACGACCGGGGCCGCATCTCGTCCTGGACGGACACGAACGACCGCGGCTACACCTACGAGTACGACGACCGGGACCGCTGCGTCGCCGAGGGCGGCTCGGCGGGCCACATGAGCCTGCGCATCACCTACGACGGAACCGACCCCGAGACCGGCCTGCGCGTCACCACCACCACGACCGCCGAGGGCCACACCCGCCGGTTCCTCGTCAACGACCGCTGGCAGGTGGCCGCCGAGACCGACCCGCTCGGCGCGGTCACCCGCCACCGGCGCGACCGCTACAACCGCCTGCTGTCCACGACGGACCCGCTCGGCCACACGACGACGTTCGAGTACGACGACGCGGGCGAACTCCGACGAGTTGTCCGCCCGGACGGCCGGGAGGCGAGGGCGGAGTACAACGCCCTGGGCCTGCCGGTGAAGGTGGCGAACCCGGACGGCACAGTGATCCGCCAGACCTACGACGACCGAGGCAACCGCACATCGCTGACGGACCCGGCGGGCCGGACCACCACCTTCACCTACACCGAGGCCGGCCACCTGACGTCGGTGACCGATCCGCTGGGCAACACGACGAGGGTGGTCTGCGACCGCGCGGGACTCCCGGTTGAGACAACGGACCCACTGGGCGCGACGACGCGCTACGAACGGGACCCGTTCGGCCGCCCCACCACGATCACGGGCCCCACAGGCACCACGACTCGCCTGGAATGGTCGATCGAAGGCCACCTGACCCGCCGCACGGCCCCCGACGGCACGACGGAAACATGGACGTACGACGGCGAGGGCAACTGCACAAGCCACACCGACCCCATCGGCGGCGTCTCGCGCTTCGAGTACACCCACTTCGACCTGCTGGCCGCCCGCACCGGCCCGGACGGCGTCCGCTACGAGTTCGAGCACGACAGCGAACTGCGCCTGACGAAGGTCAGGAACCCGCAGGGCCTGACGTGGACGTACGAGTACGACCCGGCCGGCCGCCTGGTGACGGAGACGGACTTCGACGACCGGACGCTGACGTACACGCACGACCCGTCAGGCCGCCTCGCGTCCCGCAGGAATGCTCTCGGCCAGACGGTGACGTTCGACCGCAACGAGTTGGGCCAGGTGGTCCGCAAGAACGCGGCGGGCCGGGTCACGGCATACGCATACGACCTCACCGACCAACTGGCACAGGCCACCGGACCGGACGGCACCACCCTCACCATCCTCAGAGACCGCCACGGCCGTGTACGGACGGAAACCGTCAACGGACGCGAACTGGCATACGCCTACGACCAGCTGGGCCGCCGCACGAGCCGTACAACACCGACCGGGGCAACGACCACCTGGTCCTACGACGCGGCCGGCCGCCGCACCGGGATGACGGCCTCGGGCCGGTCGATCGACTTCACCTACGACCCGGTGGGCCGGGAACTGACCCGCCACATCGGCGAAGCCGTCACCCTCCAGCACACCTTCGACGCACTGGGCCGCCTGACCACCCAATCGGTGACGGCCAGAGCGAACCGCACCGTCCAACACCGAACGTACACGTACCGGGCCGACGGCAACCTGACCGGCATCGAAGACCAACTGTCGGGCTCCCGCCGCTTCGACCTGGACGCGGCAGGCAGGGTGACGGCGGTCCACGCCGCGAACTGGACCGAGCGATACGCCTACGACGAGGCCGGAAACCAGACACAGGCCAGCTGGCCGACGGACCACCCGGGGCAGGAGGCGACGGGCGAGCGCACGTACACCGGCACTCGCATCACCCGCGCGGGCAGTGTCCGCTATGAACACGACACGCTCGGCCGCATCACCCTGCGCCAGAAAACACGTCTGTCCCGCAAACCGGACACTTGGCGCTACGAATGGGACGCGGAGGACCGCCTGACGTCGGTCGCCACCCCGGACGGCACCCGCTGGCGCTACACCTACGACCCCCTGGGCCGCCGCACGGCCAAACTCCGCCTGGCGGAAGACGGCGAAACGGTCGTCGAACGGGTGGACTTCACCTGGGACGGCACAACCCTGTGCGAACAGACCACGACGTCCCCCGACCTCCCCCACCCGGTCACCCTCACCTGGGACCACCAAGGCCTGCGCCCCCTGAGTCAAACGGAACGCATCACCGCGGCCGACGCCCCGCAGGAGGAGATCGACTCCCGCTTCTTCGCGATCGTCACCGACCTCGTCGGCACACCGACCGAACTCCTGAACGAGCAGGGCGACGTCGCCTGGCACACCCGCTCAACCCTGTGGGGAACAACGGCGTGGGCGGCCAACAGCACGACCTACACGCCTCTACGCTTCCCGGGTCAGTACTACGACCCCGAAACCGGCCTTCACTACAACTACTTCCGCTATTACAGCCCTGAAACCGGCCGATACATAGTTCCCGATCCTTTGGGCCTCACCCCGGCTCCCAATGCCACGGGATACGTGATCAATCCTCATACTTGGATGGATCCTCTTGGCCTGTCGCCTTGCCCTGGAAGGACGCGTGCAGCACCGGACTTTGTAGCCTCATCCGGAGATGGGGTTGTCGACGTACGAGGGATGGGTCGGCCCGACAACCAGTTTGTGCTGAGCGGCCACGGGGGAATACGTATGGGCGACGGTACCCCCGTAACTATCCCGGACGGCACGAGCGTCCACATGTACAGCCGCCACGGACAGCCTATATCCGATGCCCTGGGGAATGAGATCGAAACTGGCACCCCTCCCGCTCTCGAGGTTTACGGGCCAGGCGAGCAACTCCCCAACTACTCACTTTTCCCGGGTGATGATCTGAATATCCTGGGGACTCCCCGGAACGTGACCGTCACCACCGAAACTCCATTGTCTGAGCTGCTGAGACCCAACATGGGGCCAGTACACTGGGCGGCGTGCAGATCCATATTCTAGGGACAGGAAAAGCCTAGCGTGACTTACTATACGGACCTCTCTCCTTATGAGTACTTCCCGGAATCAATTCCCAGCGGAGTAACGGCCCGCAATGTCGGTTGGCTCGACACCGGGCACGACTACACACGGGGCCCTGCCCCGGATCCCTTCCTCGAAGGCTTGCGCGAATTGGTGCGCAATAGTCGCCAAATGCGGACGCGTGGATGGCACAGGTGCCTACTTCCTCACGACAATAAAGAAATAGAGTACCCACTCTCTGTAGAAATCGCCGACGCAAAGGTTTCGCTGGGGGGAGCCGAAATTCGCGTCGTTGCAGAGTCGGGCGACTGGCTGATCGCACCGGATCTCGTATATCACTACGTCACAGAGCATTCATACAGGCCACCAGAAGTATTCATCGAAGCGGTGACGGCCCGGCGAGCGGCTTCCATTACTCAATGATTCCGCCTCCGGTCGGACTATGATCCCGCAGCGCCTGGACCTCCCGGATCGGGCGCCGGTTGGAGTAATGCTGTCGCCACGAGAACGGGCGACCTGGGTTCTGGAGGCAGGCCGTCACCAACTTCATCCGCGCAAACTCCGATGTTTCGACCCCAGTCACCGAGGACGACATCAACCGAGTCATCCCAAGTCCGAAGTCGAAGCCTGTATCGAAGGCGTGCGCCAGCTCATCGGGCAGACCACCCGGTACGAGGTCGGGATGCGCGTCGACGGCGTACTCAACGAGAACGGGTACGCCTCCTCCGTCGACGCCTGAGATCTCGGCCGGGCCTCCGGGATGGCCTGCCCTCACTCGCCTGCGGACACCTTGCCCCCCGTCACGCGCATCCGCATTCCGCACGTGGTGATCAGCGAGCTACGCCGCGACAAGTTCGCACCACACGTACTTCCCCTGATCCCCGAAGCGGGCCGACGGGCGCCAGCCCCAGTAGTCCGCGCAGGCCGTCAGCAAGCCGAGGCCCCTTCCCTCCTCCGCCTCACCGACCTGCTCCAGCGGTCGTGGCGGGTCCGGCGGTGCGGGGTCGGTGTCCCACGCTCCGATCCACACCACCCCCTGCGGGGTGCGGCGGACCCTGAGTGCGGCCGGCCCCTTCGTGTGGCGTACGGCGTTCGAGACCAGCTCCGTCGCCAGCAGTTCCGCCGTGTCCACCAGGCCGATCAGTCCGTGCATCGTCAGGATCAGGCGCAGGGTGCGGCGGCAGACCGTGACCGCTCTTAGGTCGTTGGGGATGTAGAGGCTGTAGTCCCAGGACTCGCTCAGTTCGTTTTCGGGCATGCGTCGTCAACTCCGGTCGGTGAGTGGGATTTGGCGCGTGGTGGCCTTGCCGCAGCCGTCATGGCGCGACGGAACGGTGCACTTCCGCTGCGTGTGCGTTGCATCACCGACGGTAGAGCAAAAATTTTTCCTCCCGCAAGCGAGTCCCGTAATCTAACGCCCGAACGAAGCACGACCGCATGGTGGTTGATGGTGGAGGAGCGATGGCGCCGAGAAGCCAACCCACGGCGCGACAGGTGCGCCTCGGCATCGAGCTACGCAGGCTGCGGGAGGCCTCCGGCCTGAAGGCTCGTGAGGTGGCGGGGTTGATCAGCTCGACCTCGGCACAGATGAGTCAGGTCGAAGCGGGCTTCGCGGGCGTCAGCGAGGAACGCGTACGGCGACTGGCGGCGCACTACGCCTGCGCCGACGAGGCACTCATCGATGCCCTGGTCGCAATGGCCACCGAGCGCGCGCAGGGGTGGTGGGAGGAGTATCGGGGAGTGCTGCCGCCGGTGTTCCTGGACGTCGCCGAGACAGAGCACCACGGCACGTTCCTGCGCGAGGTTGTCACCAGCCACGTCCCCGGACTGCTCCAGACCCCCGACTACGCCCGTGCCGTCTTCGGCTACATGGTCCCGGAGCTTCCCGAGAGCGAGCTGCAGCCCCGAGTCGAGCACCGGATGAGGCGCAGATCCGTCCTGGAGCGAGAGGCACCCGTCCCGTACGAGACGATCGTGCATGAGGCTGCTCTGCGCTTCCTGGCCTCCGATCGCCATGCCGCCCGCGCTCAACTTCGTGAAATTCTGAGGGCGATCGAACACGAACGAGCCACCGTGCGGGTCATCCCCTTCACGAGAGAGGGCTTCGCCGGCGCCGGGATCGAGATGATGTACGTGGGTGGCACGGTGCCCCGGCTGGACACGGTGCTGCGCGACGCTCCGCACGGCACGGCCTTCATCGACGCCGAATCCCAACTGGCGCGCTTCCGGGCCCTGCTCAATAAGGTGGGGAAAGCAGCACTGCAGCCCGTCGAGTCACGGGACTTCATCCACCGCATGACGAAGGAACTGTGAGGCGCCCCTCATGAACCAGGTCGTCCGCTGGCGCAAGTCGTCTTACTCCGGGGGTGGCGATGGCAACACATGCGTCGAAATCGCCGACCTCGACATCCACATAGGCGTCCGGGACTCCAAGGCCCCGGACCGAGCGACCCTCACCTTCACGGCCGCAGCCTTCCTCCCCTTCGTCCACTCGTTGAAGGAGACCCGCCACTAGCCACCTTCTGCCGGCCACACCGATCTCGTCCCAGCGGAACGCTCGCCCCCTCAGCGTTCCTGGCCCTCGAGGACCACCCGTCCCCCCACCTCCACCCAGCCGCCCGGCTGGGGGGCCGTCAGGATCTGGGAGCCTGTGCCCTGGGTGATGTTCAGGGCTCGGCCCAGTTGGGCGGTGAGCAACAGCGCCGCGGCGCCTGTCGCCTCGTCCTCCTCGATGCCGTCGTCGCGGCCCGGGAAGGCGCGGGCGCGGATGCGGCCGGCGGGTTCGTCCTCCCAGGACCAGGCGTAGATCCACTCCCCTGGTGGGGGGAGTTCGAGGTCGTCGACCTCCGAGGGGGTGGCGTACTGGCGCAGGGTGCGCGGTGGGGCCCACTCCGGGCGGGCCTCGATCCAGGTGAACTCGCCGTCCAGGCGGGTGCCGACGGGGCCGGCGGGGGTGACCAGTTCGGGGACGTCCAGGAGCCAGGCCGTGCCGACGCAGGGGTGGCCGGCGAACGGCAGGCGCAGGGTGGGGGTGTAGATGTCGATGACGCCGCGCTCCGGGTCGTCGACGAACACCGTCTCGCTGAAGCCCAGTTTCGCCGCGAGCGCCTGGCGGTCGTCCCGGTCGGGGAGCAGGGAGCCGTCGCGGACCACGCCCAGCTCGTTGCCGTAGCCGCCGCGGGGTCCGCAGAAGACGCGCAGCACGTCGTAGTCAGTCACCCGGGCATTGAAGCATCGCGCGGGCGGCGAGTGCCTGCCAGGCCTCGGGGCCGCCGGGCAGTGGCCAGGTGGACGTGTCGGCCTCCTCGTAGGGGAGACCTGCCACGACGTCGGCGAAGCCCCGCTCCAGGGTGGCTCGTTGGTGTTCGATGCCCGCGCGCGGCGGGCGGGCCGCGAGGCGTGCCGTGTGCTCCTCGTGCGCCGCGGTCAACTGTGCGGCCTGGCGACGCCAGTCCGCCTCGTCCGGCAGGCGGGCCAGTACCACGCAGGGCGGGGTGCCGCCCTCCGCGAGCGCGGCCATCGCCCGGTCGTGGCCGTCGAGGAGCAGCCAGCCGTCGAGGAAGGACACCCACCACAGCAGGACGGGCGCGATCGTGCCCTCGCGGACGTGCTTGCGGTAGGCCTTCACCCGGGGCGCGTCCGGTGGTGACATGCAGCGCAGCGGGAGGACTCCGTGCCAGCCGCCGCCGCAGAGGAGTTCGAGGCGGGCGGTGGGCCAGTCCCGTACCAGGTCCTCCGTCCAGATGCCGGGGGCGAACGCGGTCCGGGCGGTGAGTTGCCAGCGGCCCTCGTGCAGCGGGCCGTGCTCCGTCTCCTCCAGCTCTCGCGCGTACCGGTGCGGCCAGTCGGTGGCGGAGCGCATGGTGGCGGCCCGCGGGGGCGGGAGGGGCGAGCGGTAGTCGTCGGTGCGGCGCAGGTGCAGGTCCCGGCAGCAGCCGTCGCCGACCGTGCGGCCCACCAGCACCGGCCGCTCGCCCTGCCGCAGCAGCATCCGGCCGCCGTCGGTCACTTCGAAGCGCAGGGGCGGCGGGCCCGTGCGCGCGCCGACGTCCAGTACGAGTCCGGCAGCGGGTCCGCATTCCCTGAGTGCTCTGCCCATGCCCACAGTCTCCGGGCGGGTGTCCCGGTGCGACAGCGGATTTCCCGTACGGACCCGCGCGCACCCGCGGGCCGGGCAGGTGAGGTGAATCACGGACCCCGGGGGTATGCCCGAGGTAAGCCTGCGCTAAGTTAGGTGAGCCTCACCAACTGTTCTCGTCTGGAGCCTGCATGCGAGCCGTCCGACTCCCCGTCGTCACCGCCGCCGTCACCGCGGCCGCTCTGACCGCCCTGACGGCCTGCACCGCCAAGAGCGACGCCAAGGACGGCGACGCGATCCAGGTGACCGCCGCCGACTCCACCTGCGAGACCTCGGTCAAGAGTGTTCCGGCCGGTCAGGTCACGCTGAAGATAGAGAACAAGGGGTCCAAGGCGACCGAGGTGGAGATCCTGTTCCCGGACGACCGGATCGTCTCGGAGAAGGAGAACATCGGTCCCGGCACCAAGTACACGCTGACCGCCGAGGTGAAGGCGGGCTCGTACGAGATCGCCTGCCGGCCGGGGATGAAGGGGCACGGCGTACGGCAGAAGCTCACCGTCACCGGCTCCGGCGCGGTCGCGAAGCGGGACCCGCGGCTGGACGAGGCCGTCGCCGCCTACCGCCAGTACGCCCAGGACCAGGCCGACGAGACCCTGCCCCGGGTCGAGACGTTCGTGAAGGCCGTCAAGGACGGGGACGTCGCCGCCGCCAAGAAGGCCTACGCGCCCTCCCGGCTCGGCTGGGAGCGCACCGAGCCGGTCGCCGAGTCCTTCGGTGACATCGACCCCAAGGTCGACGTCCGCGAGGACGGCCTGGAGCAGGGCCAGAAGTGGACCGGCTGGCACCGGCTGGAGATGGCCCTGTGGAAGAACGGGAAGATCGGCGCCGAGGAGAAGACCCTCGCCGACCAGCTGGTCACCGACCTGAAGGACTGGCAGAAGCGGGTCGGCACCGCCGAGATCACCCCGACCTCCATGGCCAACGGCGCCAAGGAACTCCTCGACGAGGTCGCCACCGGCAAGGTCACCGGTGAGGAGGAGCGCTACTCCCACACCGACCTCGTCGACTTCAAGGCCAACGTCGAGGGCGCGCAGAAGGCCTACGGGCTGCTCAAGCCCGTCGCCGCGAAGAACGACCCGGCCCTCACCAAGGAGCTGGACAAGCAGTTCACCGCGCTCGACGCACTGCTCGACAAGTACCGCACGGACAAGTCGTCGTACGACTTCACCTCCTACGACAAGGTCGGCGAGGACCAGCGCAAGGAGCTCTCGGACGCGGTGAACGCGCTCGCCGAGCCGCTGTCCAAGCTCGCCGCCGCCGTCGTCAAGTAGGGAGCAGGAGGGCGAGACCGATGACCGAGACCCAGGCACAGAGCCAGAGCCGGAGCGAGGGCGAGGGCGACAGCGCTTCGGAGCAGGGGCGCAGGCCCTCCCGCCGGGCCCTCATCGGCTGGGGCGGGGCCGGCCTGGCGTTCGGCGCCGTCGCCGCCGGCGGCGCGGTGGCCATGGCCACCGGCGGGGACGGCACGGAGGCGTCCGGCGCGGACGCCGGTGGCGCGGTGGAGTTCCACGGCGCCCACCAGGCGGGCATCGCCACGCCCGTGCAGGACCGGCTGCACTTCGCCGCGTTCGACGTGAAGACCGACGACCGCGCCGAGTTCGTGCAGATGCTGAAGGACTGGACGGCCGCCGCACGCCGGATGACCGCCGGGAAGACGGTCGGCGAGGGCGCGTACGGCGGGCTCGCCGAGGCGCCGCCCGACGACACCGGCGAGGCCCTCGGCCTCAAGCCGTCCCGGCTGACCCTCACCATCGGCTTCGGCCCGTCCCTCTTCGAGAAGTTCGGGCTGACGGACAAGCGGCCCGCCGCCCTGGTCGACCTGCCCAAGTTCCCCGGCGACAACCTCGACCGCACCCGCACCGGCGGCGACCTGTGCATCCAGGCCTGCGCGGACGACCCGCAGGTCGCCGTGCACGCGATCCGCAACCTGGCCCGCATCGGCTTCGGCAAGGTCGCCATCCGCTGGTCCCAGCTCGGCTTCGGCAAGACCTCCTCCACGACCCCCGGCTCCCAGACCCCGCGCAACCTCTTCGGGTTCAAGGACGGCACCCGCAACATCGCGGGCACCGAGACCGACCGGCTGAAGAAGTTCGTGTGGGTCGGCGACGGGGACACCGGCGCGAAGGACGCCTGGATGAGCGGGGGTTCGTACCTGGTCGCCCGGCGCATCCGGATGAACGTCGAGACCTGGGACCGTACCTCGCTCCAGGAGCAGGAGGACGTCTTCGGCCGGGACAAGGGCGAGGGCGCTCCCGTCGGCAAGGCGAAGGAGCACGACGAGCCGTTCCTGAAGGCGATGAAGCCCGACGCCCACGTACGGCTCGCGCACCCCGACTCCAACGGCGGGATCACCATCCTGCGCCGGGGCTACTCCTTCACCGACGGCACGGACGGCCTGGGCCGGCTGGACGCGGGCCTGTTCTTCCTTGCCTACCAGCGTGACGTGCGCAAGGGCTTCATCCCGCTCCAGCGCAAGCTGTCGGCGCACGACGCGCTCAACGAGTACATCCAGCACGTGGGTTCGGCGGTCTTCGCGATTCCGCCGGGCGTTCGCGACGCGAACGACTGGTGGGGGCGCACCCTGCTGTCCGAGGAGGCGTGAGGCCAGTGTTCTCCAACTACCTGATCGGTCTGCGCGAGGGGCTGGAGGCCAGCCTCGTCGTGTGCATCCTGATCGCCTACCTGGTCAAGACCGGCCGCAGGGACGCCCTGAGGCCGATCTGGACCGGGATCGGCATCGCCGTCGCCATCGCCATGGGCTTCGGCAGCGTCCTCGAGTTCGGCTCCCAGGAGCTGACGTTCCAGGCGCAGGAGGCGCTCGGCGGCTCGCTGTCCGTCCTCGCGGTGGGTCTGGTGACCTGGATGGTCTTCTGGATGCGGCGCACCGCCCGGCATCTGAAGTCCGAACTGCACGGCAAGCTGGACCAGGCGCTGGCGATGGGCACGGGCGCGCTGGTGGTCACCGCGTTCCTGGCCGTGGGCCGGGAGGGCCTGGAGACCGCGCTGTTCGTGTGGGCGTCCGTGCACGCCGCCTCCGACGGCACCCCGCGCCCGCTGCTGGGCGTCGCCCTGGGCCTGGCCACGGCGGTGCTGCTCGGCTGGCTGTTCTACCGGGGCGCGCTGAAGATCAACCTCGCCAAGTTCTTCACCTGGACCGGCGCCATGCTGGTCGTGGTCGCGGCGGGCGTCCTGGCGTACGGCTTCCACGACCTCCAGGAGGCCGACTGGCTGCCGGGCCTGACCAGTCTGGCCTTCGACATCAGCGGCACCATCCCGCCGGACAGCTGGTACGGCACGCTGCTGAAGGGCGTGTTGAACTTCCAGCCCGACCCGACGGTCCTTCAGGTCACGGTGTGGCTGCTGTACCTGGTCCCCACGCTCACGCTCTTCTTCGCCCCGGTAGGGTTCGCCTCCGGGAAGGGGAAGGTGACGGTAGCTGATGAGCAGGGTTCGCGGCCCTCGCAGGCGTCGCAGGCTTAGCCGGGCCGAGCTGCGCGGGCTTGAGCGGAAGGTCCTGATCGCGGCCACGGTGACCGCGCTGGCGTGGACGGCGAGCGGGTGCGTGGTGGTGCACGGGGAGCGAGAGGTGCTCCCGGCCACCACGCGAGCCGAGGCCGCGAAGGCGCTGGCGCAGTTCACGGACGTGTACAACAAGGCCGACAAGGCCTACGACAGTTCCCTGGACGCGGGTCATGTCACGGGCGCATTCGGCGCCATCGACGCGGCACGGCTGAAGGCCGGCCACATCAACAGCCCGGGCGGGAACGACCAGCACACTCCGCTGACGCTCACCGACGCCAGGTTCACGATCCCGAAGAAGGCCGGCTGGCCGCGCTGGTTCCTCGCCGACGCCAAGGGCAACAAGGGCGGCAGCGCGCGCTGGCTGCTGGTGTTCACCCGGGACGACCTGAACGAGACGTGGAAGGTGGCCTACCTGACGCTGGTGGCCCCCGCGAACGTGCCGAAGTTCAAGCAGGACGCGGACGGCTGGGCCGAGGCCGTGCCCGCCGACTCCCCCGGGCTGGCCGCCCGTCCGGGCGACCTGAGCCAGGCCTACGCCACCTATCTGAAGGACGGCGGCGACACCTTCGCCCCGGGGCAGCACACCACCACCTGGCGCGCGCTGCGCGCCCGGGACGCCGTCAAGCCGGGCCTGGCCACGCAGTACATCGACGAGCCGCTCACGAACGGCGCCTACGCCCCGCTGGCGCTGCGCACCGCCGACGGCGGCGCGCTGGTGTTCTTCGTCACGCACCACTACATGAAGCAGACCGCCGCCGCGGGCGCGACGGTGCCGCGCCCGAACAAGGCCGTGCAGGCGCTGACCAAGGGTGAGATCAAGCAGTCGCTGACGATGGAGTTCGTCTCCAACGAGGCGGTGCTGGACCCGGCGGCGGGCTCGGGAGGCTCGGCGGGGTCGGCCGGCTCCGGTGGTGGCCAGGCGGAGGGCCAGGGGAAGATCACGGTCGTGGGCCGCGTGCAGGGGATGACGACGGCGCAGGGCGGGTGACCGCGTGCAGGGGATGACGAGGGCGCAGGGCGGGTGACGCGGGTGCCTTTGAGGGGGCGCCTTCCGCGGGCTCCTCGCAACGGCGGCTTCAGTGGCCCAGGGGCCAGGCGGCGCCGATGTGGCCGGGTTCCTGGCCCGCGTGGCGGGCGCAGGCGTCGGTGAGGGCCTCCAGGAGGCTGAGCGGGTCGGGCAGCGGATGCTCGGGGCCGCGTACCCAGCGCACCGACCGGTCCGCGTCGCCGGGCAGCCGGGCCGGCGGTACGAGGACGTAGGAGCCTCGGCAGTGCCAGCGCAGCCCCGGGTGCTCGTCCATGGTCTCCGGGTGGCAGTCCAGTTCGCAGGGCCACCACTCGTCCTCGTCCTCGGGGGTGCCGCGGGTGAGGGTGAAGAACAGCATGCGGCCGTCGTCGCTCTCGGCGACCGGTCCCGTCTCGACGCCGGCGGCGAGCAGCCGCTCCAGGGCCTCCCGTCCGGCCTCCACCGGCACGTCCAGCACGTCGTGCACCATGCCGGTCGCGGTGATGAAGTTCGCCTGCGGCTGGTGCCGGGCCCAGCGCTCGATCTGCGCGCGGTCGGTCGTGGACTGCGTCTGCCAGGCGAAGGACACCGGGTGCCGGGCGGGCGTGGGGCATCCGACGCGGTCGCAGGAACAGCCGTATCCGGGCCCCGGGTGCGCGGCGGGCGCGAGGGGCAGTCCCGCGCCGACGGCGGCGAGCAGCAGGGCTTCACGGCCGTCGTCCCCGGCGGCCTCCTTCGGGCGGCGTCCACGCAGCCACTGGGAGAGTTTGCCCTGCCGGCCGGTGCGGCCGCCGAACTCCGCGCTCATCTATCCCCTCGCCTCGCTGGTGTGGACAGCTACGTCTGGACAGCTGCGTCCATGGTCCCACCATCCCGCGGCCGCGGTGACCGCGGCCCCGTGTCCGGGCCGGGCGTCGCCGCTCAGCGTGGTGTCAGTCCGTACAGCGCGTAGTCGACGAGGGTGTCGGTGTAGGCGTACGTGATGGGGGCCGTGCGCTGCAACCAGCGCTGGGCGAGCGGGGAGACGAAGAGTTCCAGGGCGATGCGGGGGTCGACGTCCGGGCGTACGGCCCCGGTGGCCTGGGCGGAGCGCAGCCGGCGCACGTACAGCTGGAGCTGCGGTTCCAGCAGCTTGGCCACGAACTCCCGGCTGAGCTGCTCGTTCACCAGGCCCTCGGCGGCCAGCGCCCGCGACGGCGCCTCGAACCTCGGATCGAGCAGTTCGTCGACGGTGGCGCGCAGCACCGCCTTGAGGTCGGCGGCGAGGTCACCGGTGTCGGGGATCTCGTACGGCACCTGCCCGGCCTGCCGGGCCGCCTGCTCGCCGAGGTCGAGGAACGCCTCCAGGAGCACGTCCGCCTTCGACGGCCACCACCGGTAGATCGTCTGCTTGCCCACCCCGGCCCGGGCCGCGATTCCCTCGATCGTGGTCTTCGGGTAGCCGACCTCGGCGACGAGCGCGAGGGCGGCGTCGTAGATCGCACGACGGGACTTCTCACTGCGGCGGGTGGCGTCGGGGGCGGGCTTCTTGACCATGGGGCGACGGTAGCAGGGGGGTGAGACGGGGCGTCTCGCCGTGGCGGTGTGCACCTCGGGTGCCTGCTTGTCGGGTGCGTGCTCGTCGGGTGTGTGCTCCTCGGGTGCCTGCTCCTCGGGTGCCTGCTCGTGGGGGGCCTGCTCGTCGGGGCGGGCCACTCGGGTGGGCGAAGGCCGGCCCCCGGCCCGCGCGCCACCGCCGTGCCGGGCGCACCATGGGCTCGAAGCAGCCCCGCGGTACCCGAGGAGGCCGCCTTGGTGCGTTCCCGCAGCGCCACACCCCGGCGCTTTCTGATGTGCCCACCCGCACACTTCGACCTCACGTACGCCACCGAGCCGTGGACGGATCCGGCCAAGCCGGTCGACGTCGCGCTGGCCCTGGCCCAGTGGGAACGGCTGCGCGACGTGTACCGGTCGCTCGGCCACACCGTCGAGGAACTGAGGCCCGAGCCGACGCTGCCGGACATGGTGTTCACGGCGAACGGCGCCACGGTGGTCGACGGGCGGGTGTTCGGCGCCCGGTTCGCCCACCCGCGGCGGGAGCCGGAGGCCGAGGCGCACCTGGAGTGGTTCGCGGCGAACGGGTTCGCGCATCTGCATGTGCCCGTCCACATCAACGAGGGCGAGGGCGATGTCGCCGTCACCGCCGCCTTTCTGCTGGCGGGGCACGGCTTCCGGACGAATCCGCTCGCGCACGGCGAGGCGCAGGAGTTCTTCGGGCGGCCGGTGATCGGTCTGGAGCTGGTCGACCCCCGTTTCCATCACCTCGGGCTGGCGCTTGCCGTGCTCGACGACACGGCGGGCGAGGTCGCGTACTACCCGCCTGCCTTCTCGCCCGGCAGCCGGGAGGTGCTGCGGCGGTTGTTCCCCGACGCGCTGGTCGTGGCGGAGGAGGACGCGGTGGCGCTCGGGCTGAACGCGGTCTCCGACGGGCTGCACGTGGTGCTGCCGCAGACGGCGGCGGGGCTGTGCGGTGCGCTGCGCGAACGGGGGTTCGAGCCGGTCGGGGTGGAGATGGGCGAGCTGCACAAGGGGGGCGGGGGTGTGAAGTGCTGCTCGCTGGAGCTGCGCGGGATGCCGTGAGTGCGGGTGAGTGGTGGTGCCGTCGCGCGTCCTGTGCGTGGGTGGGGCGGGGCCGTGGGGGTGCGTCCAGCCCGCCGCACACGGACATACGGCCCAAAGGAGTCGGGTCGGCCGGAGGAGGGACCGCAGTACGCGGCGGGCTGCGGACGCATCCCCACGGCCCCTTCCGCCGTCGGGCGGCCTCCGGCAGCCGGTTCCTCCTGTGTCGCTACGCCGTCGGGCCGTCCGGCGGCCAGGGGTCGCCCCAGTCCGCGTCGCGGGCCGCCTTGTAGAGGTCGCCGTGGCGTTTGGTGACCGTGCGGCGGCGGAGTCGTTCGTCGGCCTCGCAGAGGTCCAGGAGGACCTGTCCCTTGCGGATCTGGGGGCGCCGGACGACACGGGCGGGCGCGGGCGTGACCGGGAGGCGGGTGGCGGCGACGTAGCTGAACTTCTCGTCCTCGTAGGCGAGGGAGCCGCCCTTGACCTGGCGGTGCAGTGAGGACCGGCTGACCCGGGCCGAGAAGTGGCACCAGTCCGTGCCGGGCACGATGGGGCAGGCGGCGCTGTGCGGGCAGGGCGCGGCGATGTGGAATCCGGCCGCGACGAGCCGGTCGCGGGCCTCGATGACGCGGGCGTAGCCGGCGGGGGTGCCCGCTTCCACGACCACGACGGCCCGGGCGGCGGTCGCTGCGGCGTCCACGACGGCGGCCCGGTCGGCCTCGGTGAGCTCGTTGAGGACGTAGGAGACGGTGACCAGGTCGGTGGGGTCGAGGGTGAGCGCGGCTCCGATCCGGGCGCGCTGCCAGCGGACGTCCCGCAGGGCGGGGTGGCCGGCGGCGAGTTCCCGGCCGAGGGCGAGCGCCGGCTCGGCCCAGTCGAGCACGGTGACCGGCCGGGTCCCCTCCCAGGTGGCGGCGACGGCCCAGGTCGCGGCGCCCGTCCCGCCGCCGACGTCCACATGCCCGGCGGGCGCCCACCCGGGCACGGCGGCCGCGAACGCCTCCAGCGCGGAGCGCACCGCCTCGAAGGTGGCGGGCATCCGGTAGGCGGCGTAGGCGGCCACGTCCGCGCGGTCCCGCAGGATCGGCGCGTCGGTCGGGGTGCTCCCCCGATAGTTGGCGATCAGCCGCTCCACGGCCCCCGCCGCCTGCCGCGCCGGCAGCCCGTCCAGCAGCCCGGCAAGGGCAACACGAAGCATCTCCGCCGACGAGGCGTCGGGGGACACCGGGGCTACGGGGCCGGTGGGTGCAACGGGATCAACGGAAGCAGCGGGGTCGTTCACCCTTCGATTCTCGCAGGCCCGGGAGCCCTCGGGTGACGCTCATGGTCGCCGCTCACGCGCCCCGTACGGCGCGGGCCAGGCGGCTCGCCGCTGCCGCGCGCGGGCCGTTGTCCGGTGGGCGGCGGCGCGGGTGGACCGTGTTGGCCAGCAGCACGAGAAACGTGTCCGTGACCGGGTCCAGGACCAGCGACGTCCCGGTGAACCCGGTGTGTCCCGCCGCTCCCCCGCCCGCCAGCTCCCCCATGAACCACGGCTGGTCCACCGCGAAGCCCAGACCCGGCGGGCTCAGCAGCAGCTCGACGAAGTCGGGGCCGAGGATCCGGGCGGGCCCGTACGCCCCGCCCGCCAGCAGTGTCCGGCAGAACACGGCCAGGTCCACCGCCGTGGAGAACAGTCCCGCGTGCCCGGCCACACCTCCCAGCGCCCACGCGTTCTCGTCGTGCACCTCACCGCGCAGCATCCCCCGGTCCGCCTTGGCCCACGGCCGCCGCTGGTCCTCGGTGGCCGCCGCGCCGGGGCACGGCCCGAAGCGTGTGGACGTCATGCCCAGCGGGCGGGTGATCCCGTCGCGGATCAGCGTGTCCAGGGTGCGGCCGGTGACGCGCTCCAGGACGTGCTGGAGCAGGAGCGGGTTCAGGTCCGAGTACACATAGGTGGTGCCGGGCGCGGTCACCGGGTGCTCCGCGCGCAGCATCGCCAGCCGGGCCGCCCGGTCCGGGCAGTCGTACAGCGGCAGTTCGGGGCGCAGCCCGGAGGTGTGGGTGAGCAGCTGCCGTACGGTGATGCCGCTCGCGTCGGCGGCGCGGAACTCCGGCAGATACGCCCCCACCCGCGCGTCGATGCCCAGTGTGCCCCGCTCGATCTGCTGCACGGCGGCGACCGCGGTGCACAGTTTGGTGAGGGACGCCAGGTCGAAGGGGGTGTCGAGGGTCATCGGCACCCATGCCTCGGGCGGCAGTTCCACGCCGCGGTCGGTCACGGGGTCGTAGGAGCCGTACCGTACGGCCCAGCCCGCGGCCTCCGCCACGGCGATCACGGGGCCGCGCCCGGCGACGACGACGGCGCCCGCCGTCCAGGGGCGCTCGCCGGTGGTGAGGGCGCGGACCTCGGAGACGAGGTGATGCAGTTCGGCGGGGTCCAGTCCGGCCTTCTCCGGTGTGTCCCGGCGCAGTCTCGGCGCGCTCAGCTCTCCTCCCCCGTACTCAGGGTCTCCGCGGTCACGGTTTCCGTGCTCGTGGCTTCCTTCCCGGGTCGGCACATTGCCACGAAGCAGGCCAGCGCCACCAGCGCGGCCGCCAGTTGGACGACCGCCATGGGTACGGCGGTGTGCTCGCCGGCGATCCCGACGAGCGGGGAGGCCACCGCGCCGATGAGGAAGGAGGACGTGCCGAGCAGCGCGGACGCGGAACCGGCGTTGTGCCGGGTGCGCATCAGGGCGAGGGCCTGGGTGTTGGGCAGGGTGACGCCCATCGCGGACATCAGTACGAACAGCGCGGCCGCCACGGGCGCCAGGCCCACCTCGCCGAGCGCGCCCGTCGCCATCAGCAGCAGGGCGCCGGCCGCCAGGATGACCACCGTGAGGCCGACGGCCAGCACCCGGTCCAGCCGGACCCGGCCGACGAGCACCTTGCCGTTGATCTGGCCGACGGCGACCAGTCCGACCGAGTTGAGCCCGAACAGCAGGCTGAACGTCTGCGGGGAGGCGCCGTAGATCTCCTGGATCACGAACGGGGACGCGCTGATGTAGGCGAACAGCGCGGCGAAGGCGAAACCGCCCGCGATCATGTACCCGGTGAAGGCGCGGTCGGCGAGCAGTCCGCGCATCGAGCGCAGGGCCTGACCGACGCCGCCCTCGTGGCGTCCGGCGGGCGGCAGGGTCTCCGGCAGCCTGGTCCACACGACCGCGCCCAGCAGCACTCCGACCACCGTGAGCACCACGAACACGCCCCGCCAGTCCGTTACCCGCAGGATCTGACCGCCGATCAGCGGCGCCACGATCGGCGCGACCCCGGAGATCAGCATCAGGGTGGAGAAGAACCGGGCCATGGCCACGCCGTCGTACAGGTCGCGGACGACCGCGCGGGCGATCACGATCCCGGCCGCGCCCGCCAGGCCCTGCGCCAGCCGGAAGGCGACGAGTACCTCGACGTTCGGCGCGAGCGCGCACAGGGCGGTGGCCAGGACGTAGACGGCCAGCCCGGCCAGCAGCGGGCGCCTGCGGCCCCAGCGGTCGCTCATCGGTCCGACGACCAGCTGCCCGAGCGCCATTCCGGCCAGGCAGGCGGTGAGGGTGAGCTGGACGGTCGCGGCCGGGGCGTGCAGGGAGCGGGTGACCTCCGGGAGCGAGGGGAGGTACATGTCCATCGCGAGCGGGGGTGTGGCGGTCAGGCCGCCGAGGATCAGCGTCACCAGGAGGCCGGTGCGGCGGGCGGCGCCAGGGCGGAGGGCCGGGTCGGGCGGGCCGCTGCGTCGTCCGGGCCGCGGTGCGGCCGTCCGGGCCGGTTCCTGTACGGCCTGTACGGCCGGCGCGGTCGGCGCGGTCGGCGCGGTCGGCGCGGTCGGCGCGGTCGGCGCGGTCGGTATGGACTCCTTCGGCGCGCGCGGCGCCGACGCCCCTCCCTCGGACATGTGTCCCTCCCTCTTCGGCTGATCCGCCGCCTATGCTCTCAGCTCGTACGCCGTGCCGAGGAACACATGATCGAGGGTGGGGTCCGGGATGTCCGGGATATCCGATGTGAGCGAAGAGAAGGTGCGTTGGGGGATTCTGGCGACCGGTGGGATCGCCGCCGCGTTCACCGCGGATCTGGTGGACCTGCCGGACGCGGAGGTCGTGGCGGTGGCCTCGCGCCGTACGGAGTCGGCGAAGGCGTTCGCCGACCGGTTCGGCATCCCGCGGGCGTACGGATCCTGGGAGGAGCTCGCGCGGGACGGTGACATCGACGTCGTCTACGTCGCCACCCCGCACTCGGTCCACCGCACGGCGGCCGGTCTCTGCCTGGAGGCCGGGCGGCACGTGCTGTGCGAGAAGCCGTTCACGCTGAACCTGCGGGAGGCAAAGGAACTGGTCGCCCTGGCCAGGCAGCACGGACGCTTCCTCATGGAGGCCATGTGGATGTACTGCAATCCGCTGGTACGGCGACTGAAGGCACTGGTCGACGACGGGGCGATCGGCGAGGTACGCACCGTGCAGGCCGACTTCGGGCTGGCCGGGCCGTTCCCGCCCTCGCACCGGCTGCGCGACCCCGAGCTGGGCGGCGGGGCGCTGCTCGACCTCGGCGTCTACCCGGTGTCGTTCGCGCATCTGCTGCTCGGCGAGCCGTCGGACGTCGCGGCCCGGGCGGTGCTCTCGCCCGAGGGCGTGGACCTCCAGACGGGCGCCCTGCTCTGCTGGGACGGCGGCGCGCTGGCCCAGGTGCACTGCTCCATCACCGGGGGCACGGCGAACGGCGCCTCGGTCACCGGCTCGAAGGGCCGTATCGACATCCCGTCGGGCTTCTTCCACCCGGAGCGCTTCGTGCTGCACCGCGACGGGCGCGACCCGGAGGAGTTCACCGCCGACCCGGCGGACGGTCCGCGCACCACCCTGCGGCACGAGGCGCTGGAGGTGATGCGCGCGCTGCGTGCGGGCGAGACCGAGTCGCCGGTCGTGCCGCTGGACGGCACCCTGGCGGTGATGCGGACGCTGGACACGATCCGGGAGCGGATCGGGGTGCGCTATCCGGGGGAGGCCACCGAGTCGGCGGAGCCCGCGCTCGTCTGACCCTCCGCCCGTCCGTCTGTCCTTCGGCCGCGCATCCGTATCCGCATCCGCATCGCCATCCGTATCCGCATCCGTATCCGTATCCGTATGGCGGACGGGGGATTCCGCATGACGGATGCTGCTCGTACTCTCCGGTGCCATGACCGACACCTCATCGAAGATCGCCGTGGTGACCGGAGCCGGATCGGGCATCGGGCGGGCCGTCGCCGTCGAACTGCTGCGCGCGGGCTGGTCCGTGGCGCTCGCGGGCCGGCGGCCGGAGACGCTCGAGGGGACGGCGACACTCGTGCCCGAGGCCGCCTCCCTGGCCGTACGCACCGATGTGGCGCGACCGGAGGACGTGGCCGCGTTGTTCGCGGCCACCGTCGAGCGCTTCGGGCGGGTCGACCTGCTGTTCAACAACGCGGGGACGTTCGGGCCGGGCGGTGTGCCGGTGGAGGACCTGCCCTACGAGGCGTGGCAGCACGTGGTGAACACCAACCTCAACGGGGCGTTCCTGTGCGCCCGGGCGGCGTACCGGCAGATGAAGGAGCAGGACCCGCAGGGCGGCCGGATCATCAACAACGGCTCCATCTCGGCGCACACGCCCCGGCCGCACTCGGCGCCCTACACCGCCACCAAGCACGCGCTGACCGGTCTGACCAAGTCGCTGTCGCTGGACGGGCGGCCGTACCGGATCGCGGTGGGGCAGATCGACATCGGCAACGCTGCCACCGACATGACGGCCAGGATGCAGACGGGCGCGCTCCAGGCCGACGGCGGGACGGCCCCGGAACCGGTGATGGACGTGGCCGACGTGGCGCGCACGGTACGGCACATGGCCGAGCTGCCGCTGGAGGCGAACGTGCAGTTCGCGACGGTGCTGGCGACGACGATGCCGTACGTGGGGCGCGGCTGAGCGCATCCGGGGGCCGCATGCGGCAGCCGCTCCACGTACCGGTGCGCACCCCGCGGTCCCGCGCGGGATCCCCCCTACCGGTGCCGTGGAACGGCTGCCGCCCCCTCCCCTGGATGTGGCTGTGCGCGCGACCAGTGGAAGTCCGCTGGACGCAAGCCCCGCTCGGCGAAGCCCTGATGACGGAGCCCTCTGCCCCAACTGTGAAGCTTTGGTGAAGGAGGCGTCGAGCATAAGCCGGTAACCGGGCGGTCCGGCGCGGATTGTTGAATTCCGGTTGTGCAGATCGCTCAACGGCGGTGGCGACCCGCCGAGTCGGCCCGCGCCGCCTGTGCCGCCGCCCTGCGCCGGCGCAGGGCCCACGCCCCGCCCGCGAGGAGTACGGCCGTACCGCCCGCGCCCTCCAGCAGCCGCCAGGACGACGGCCCGTGGTGCGCCGTGGCACCGGACGCCCCCACACCGGCCGGGTCGGCCTTCCGTCCGGACGGGCCGGCCTCCGCCGTCGTCCCGCCCTCGCTCAACGGCTCGACCAGCGTGCCCACGGCCTGCGCCGAACCGCCGTGTGCGAAGCCCCAGTCGAGCAGGGCGGCGGTCTCCTCGTAGACGGCGTTGGCACCGGCCGAGGGGTGCATCACGGTGACCAGCAGGGTGCGGCCACCGCGGACGGCGGCACCGGTGAAGGTGTTGCCGGCGTGGCTGGTGTAGCCGTTCTTCACGCCGATGATGCCGTCGTACGTCTTCAGACCCCAGCTCCCGGTCAGCAGACGGTCGGTGTTCTGGATCTGGAACGTCTTCTTCCCGCCGGCCGGGAAGTCGGCGGTGCGCGTGCCGCAGTAGCCGCGGAAGTCGGGGTTGCGCAGCCCGTGCCGGGCGAACAGCGTCAGGTCGTACGCCGAGGACAGCTGGCCCGGGTGGTCGAAGCCGTCCGGGCTGACCACGTGCGTGTCCAGGGCCTGGAGGTCCTGCGCCCTGGCCTGCATCTCGGCGACCGTCTTCGCCACGCCGCCGTTCATGTGGGCGAGCACGTGCACGGCGTCGTTGCCCGAACGCAGGAAAACGCCCTGCCACAACTGCTCGACGGTGTAGGTGATCCCGGGCTGGACGCCGACGAGGCTGGAACCGGCGGGAATGTCGGCCAGGTCGGCTGCGGTGACCTTGTGCCGCCGGGAGCGGGGGAACTTCTTCAGCACCGTGTCCGCGAACAGCATCTTCAGCGTGGACGCGGGCGCCAGGCGCTCGTGCGCGCGGTACGCGGCGAGCACCTCCCCGCTCTCCCCGTCGGCGACCAGCCAGGCGCGGGCGGTGAGCTTCCTCGGCAGGCCGGTGGTGCTCTGCGCCTGCACCCCGCTCCGAGCCAGCCGCGCACCGCCGATCACGCTCGTGCCGGCGGCCGAGGCCGGGGCCGCGCCGACCGTGACGGCCAGCGGACCGGCCGCGGCCAGACCCAGCAGGGAGCGCCGGGACAGACGGGGGGAGGGGGGCTGAGTGGAATCGCGCACTCCGGGACCGTACAGAGCGAGGCCGGGCCCGTGCACGACGGGTCCTCAAAGGGAGATCAAAAGATCACCAAAGGAGGGACGTCGCGTCGGTCATCTCGCTCATCCGCCGATCCGGCTGATACCGATCCAGCTGATGCCGATCCGGCTGATACGGTCCGCTCGCTACGCCTGCTCGGTCTCGAACCGGGCGATCCGCCCGTCGTCGGCGACGGTGAAGGTCCACCGGGTGCGCATCTCGCCCCAGGTGTCGTTGCTGTAGCGGGCGAGGAGGGCGCGGCCGCCCCGGGACTCGTTGTCGACCTCCATGTGGCCGTGCGTGGCAAAGATCTCCTGCTCGATCCACTCGGCGAGGTCGCGGTCGGATCCGTCGTCCGCCATGGTCGCGCCGGGGGCGAGGATCTGCATGAAGCCCTCGCGGTCATGGGCGTTGACGGCGGTGACGAAGGCGCGGACGGCCGGGTCGCTGAGTCTGGCGGTCTGAATCGTCATGTCGGCAGAGTCACACCGCCCCCGGCTCCTCGCCACCCGAACAGCGCCGTGGGCGGGCCGAGCGGGTGTGCCCGGTGCGAGGGTGGGAACTCCGAGGGAACCCCCGAGCCCTTCCCCTGGAGCCGTCTGGAGTCACCGTGACCTGTTACGACCGACGTGATGTGGGCCTGCTGCTCCTCCGGCTGGGAACGGGAGGTGTGCTGGCCGCGCACGGCGCGCAGAAGCTGCTCGGCTGGTTCGGCGGGGCCGGCCTGGAAGGGACCGGGCAGTTCATGGAGTCCGTCGGCTACCGGCCGGGAAAGGCGAGCGCTACGGCGGCGGGACTGGCGGAGGCGGGCGGCGGTCTGCTGCTCGCCCTGGGCTTGGCGACCCCGGCGGCGGGCGCCGCGGCGGCCGGGGCGATGACGGGGGCGGCGGCGGTGCACGCGCCGAGCGGCTTCTTCGCCCAGGGCGGCGGCTACGAGTACGCGGCCTCCCTGGGCCTGACGGCCGCCGGCCTCGCGATCAGCGGCCCCGGCCGTCTCTCCGTGGACCACGCCCTCGGCCACGCCGTCGACCGCGGCTGGATGGTCCCGGCGTCGTTCGCGGTGACGGCCGCCGGGACGGCCTTGGTCATCGGCGCCCGCGTCAGGCACCTGCGCCGTCAGAAGGAGGGGCAGCAGGAGGCGCTGTTCGAGAAGTGACCGACGAGCGACCGACGCATGGCCGACGCATGGCCGACACATGGCCGACGCGGGGCCGCCGAGGGACGGTCCGGGGAGCGACGGAGACGTGGCAGGCTGCGTGCCCATGAGCGATCAGGACACGACGGCCGCCCCCGTGACGGCCCCCGCGGACCTCTGGACCTCCATCGACGACCTGTGGACCTGGCTCGACACGCACGGGCCGTACGGCGGCCGGGAAGGCCTGCTGCTGAGGATGCTCAAGCTGTCCGAGGAGGTCGGCGAGACCGCCCAGGCGGTGATCGGCGTGATGGGCCAGAACCCGCGCAAGGGCACCACCCACACGTGGGAGGACGTGCAGTCCGAGCTGTGCGACGTGGTCGTCACGGCGCTGGTGGCCCTGCGCACCCTGACCCCCGACGCACGGGAGGTCTTCGGTCGTCACCTGGCGAGGGTCAGGGAACGTTCGCTCGGAGCGGCCGGGGCACCCGGAACCCAGGGCGGTCCCGCCTCCGGCTGAACCCCGGCGCGATGCGATGACCCGATGGCTGAGGCCGACCCTGCTGGTCGTGGGAGCGATGAACTCGCCGCGGTTCGCGCCCGCCGGGCTGCTGCTGCGCCACGCCCGGCGCAGGGTGGCCTTCGCCGGCGGGCCCGGCGCAGGGTGGCTTTCACCGGCGGGCCCGACGCAGGATGGCCTTCGCCGGCGGGCCGACGCAGGATGGCCTTCGACGGTAGGCCCAGCAGCCTGCCGCCGCCCGGCCGGCTCGACGCCTGGCTGGTCACCGACGAGCACTCCGAACCGCGCTCCGCGCTGCGACGCCCCGCCGCCGAACGGCACGTCCCGGTGCGCGCCAGAGACCTCGACCTGGGCGGCCTGTGGGTGCGCCGCCGTCCGGTCGCGCACACCTCGCACCCCGCCTACGGCTACCGCATCGAGGCGGACGGGCTCCTGGCCGTCCGGGCCCCGGAGTTCCCGGAGTTCCCCGCCTGGGCGGCGGGCGCGGACCTGTTGTTCGCCGAGGCCGCGGCCTGGAACCGGCCGATCCTTTTCCGCCGCACCTACGCTGCGCCCTGCGCCTTTCCACCTGAGCGAGCTGACGGGCGATCGGCCCGCTCAGTACCGGATCTCCACGGCCCGCCCGCCCGCATCCAGTTCCGTCACCTCCGGAATTCGGCCCGCGATGCCGAGCGCGATCCGGTGGGCGGACCACGCGGCGACGGCGGCGTCGAGAACGTCGTCCGCGGGAACGCGGTCCGCCTCGCCGAGCTCGTCCGGGAGCACGAGCCCGGCCCCGGCCAGCAGGGAGCGGCGCAGATTCTGGCCGCGCCAGGTCTTCTTGGCGTGGGCCAGGGGCACCCCGCCTGCCAGCTCCCGGAAGGACACCTCGGGATGCACCTCGTGGATGCGGCCGTCGGCGAGCCGGCACGCCCGGGCCTCGAGAAGCTTCGGCGCCAGCGCCCACGCCTGCCGGCTCAGCCGCCCACCGGCGAGCTCCTGGCACCGGTCCGCCGCCGCCCGGTAGTCGGCCTCCTGCCACGCCGCGCGCGGCGCCACCAGGAACACACTGCTCCGCCGCTCCCCGAGCAGCGCCCTGGCCGCGAGGTCGGCGGCCCGCCACCCTCTCTCGACGAGCCCCGACGGCATGTCCACCGCGGCGACCCGGACACCGCCGGCACGCCCGATCAACGTATCGAGCCGCACGTCCACCAGACTGCCCGCGTACGCCCCGTCCGCCAACCGGATGCCGACCCACCCCCGCTTGCCGCAGGCATCGACTCCGAGCACGTCCATCCGGCCCCGCCTCTCTCGCACCGGTCAGGCCGTGGCGGCGCGAGGAAGTGACCGGCCGCCGACGAGACAGTACGCGGTCACGCGGGTGGCGGGTGACTCCATGCACCGAGGCGTGTGACGGGGCGTCAGTTCCCCGCCATGCCCTCGGTGTCCGCGAGACGGGCCGGCTCGTCCAGCACCAGCCCGGCGTGGTGCTCGGGCTCCGGCACCGGCACCGGGTGGATCAGGGACCGTACCCGGCCGGCGCGGTCCAGGACGACGGCGGCGCGCGCGAACAGCGTCCGGTCCTCGGCCCGCACCTCGGGGACGCCGAGCGCGCGGCCCAGGGACAGGTCCTCGTCGCCGACGAGCGGGTATCCGAGGGCACGGCCCTCGGCGAACCCGGCGAGACGGCCGGGGGCATGAGCGCTGACGCCGAGCACCCGGGCGCCGACGGGCAGGGGCCCGGCGGTCGTCGGGACGGTGCGCTGCATGGTGTTCCTCCGTGACGCGGCGAGGCGTGCGGCTACGAGGGTGGATGATCACAGGGATTCCGCGCCCGCCGCCGGGCACGCGCCCCCGCCCCGCGGCGACAGAAGCCGGTCACCGCAACGTTCATTTTCGGTCAGACAGCGACGCAAGCGTCTCAGGTTCCGCTCCCGAGCAATCGACAACTCCCCATATGATGACCGCGAATTGTCGAGAACACGACCGCCCCTGTGTCGTTCATCGACCGACCGGCAACCGACACGCCCCGAGGACCCAGTCGATGAGAGTGCACACAGACGCGGCCGGCCCCCGCGCGGAGCGTCCCTCACCGCGCAGAACCCTGCGGGTGCCGCTCGCCACCGCGGTCGTGGCCGCGGCCGTCGTGGTGTGGGCGGCGGCCTCCGCCCCCGCGTCGTTCCGCACCCCCCTGGCGATCGGAGCGGGTGCCGCCGCCGTGGCGCTCTGCGCCGCCGTGGCCATCGCGGTCAACCAGCGCGAGCAGGCCGGCCGTGCGCGGCGCCGGGCCGAGGCCACGGCCGCCGAGGCGGCCGCCTCGGCACGGGCGTTCGCCGACGAGACCGTGCCGGCGCTGCTGGAGCGGTTGCGCGGCGGCTCCGCGTGGGAGACCGCGCTCGCCGCCGTTCCCCAGCCGGCCGACCCGGCCCACCGGCGGGCGCTGCGCCGGCTGGCGGAGGAGTTCGGCCGCAGCGAGAACCGCCGGGCCGCGGCCCTCGCCGCCTGCGCCAACGTCGCCGGCCGGATGCAGGCGCTGGCCACCGGCATGCTGGCGGACCTGCGGGAGATGGAGCACCGGCACATCGACCCCGACGTCCTGGGCGACCTGCTGCACCTGGACCACCGCACCGCCCAGGCCGGCCGGCTGGCCGACAGCATCGCGGTGCTCACCGGCGCCCGCTCCGGACGCCGCTGGGCCAAGCCCATCGTCATGGAATCGGTGCTGCGCGGCGCCATGGGCCGGATCGCCGGCTACCAGCGGGTGCGGTTGCACTCGATCACCGACGTCGCGGTCGCCGGCTACGCCGCCGAGGGCGTCATGCACGCCCTGGCCGAGATCCTCGACAACGCCTGCAACTTCTCGCCGCCCACCACCGAGGTCCACGTCTACGTCTCGGAGGTGCCGGCCGGTGTCGTGATCACCGTGGAGGACAGCGGCCTGGTGATGAGCGACGTCGCTCTTCGCCGGGCCGAGCACTCCGTGGGCGGGGCCTCGCAGGACCTGGCCGAACTGTCCGGCACCCGCCTCGGCCTCGCCGTGGTGGGGCGCCTCGCCCGCAAGCACGGTCTGACGGTCTCCTTCCGTCCCTCGGCGAGCGGCGGCACCGGTGTCGTCGTCCTGCTGCCGCAGGAGCTGGTCACCCGGCCCCAGCCCGACCCGGTGCCGGAGCCCGCCCGGACGCCGGAGCCCGAGCCTGCTCCGCCCCCGTCGGCCCAGAAGACCTCCGCGCCGACGCCGGCGGCACTCCCGCCCGCCGCGCCCGGCCAGGACCACACCCCGGAACACGCCACGGCCGCAGTTCCCGCGGGTGCGGCCCCCACCGCCGCTGACCACACGGCCGCGGACCGCACCGCCGTAGACCACACCGCCGTAGACCACACGGCCGCGGACCCCACAGCCGTAGACCCCACGGTCGTGGACCTCCCGGGCGCGACACCCCTCGGCTCCGGTGCCCTGCCCAAGCGGCGCCGTGGCCGCACCCTCGCCGCCGCCCACCCGGAAGGGGTCCCCGGGGCGGAGCGGCGGCCCGTGCGGGCCGGCACGGCGCGCCCGACGCCGACCGCCTCCCCCGACCGCCTCGGCGCGTTCCGCCGGGCCGTCACCGGGCAGGGCCCCGCGGTGGAGACCGCGACGGGGGACCCGGCCGACGGCGGGCCCTCTACCACTGCTACCGCTTCCCACTCGGAGGACGACCGATGACTGCACCCGCCGCAGCGGTGACCGAGCTCACCTGGCTGCTGGAGGGCCTGTTGGAGCGTACGCCGGGGACCAGACACGCCTTGGTGCTGTCCCGTGACGGGCTGAAGCTCTGTCACACCCGCGAACTCTCCGAGGACCGGGCCGACCAGCTCGCGGCGATCTCCGCCGGCATCCAGAGCCTCTCCCACGGCGCATCCGTGGAGTTCGGGGACGGGACGGGCGGGGTGCGCCAGTCCATGACCGAGTTCTACGGCGGCATCCTCTTCATCGTGGAGGCCGGCGAGGGCGCCCATGTGGCGGTCGTCGCGGACGAGGACGCCGAGCCGGGTCTGATCGGCCACAACATGCACGAACTGGTCGAGCAGCTCGGGGAGTACCTCAGCGCTCCGCCGCGGGAGCCCGCCGGGGACGGCACGGCATGAGCCGGCCGGGCCGGGACGACGACCCCGACCGGCTGTACACCCTGACCGGGGGCCGCAGCCGGGCGGACGGGCACGAGTTCGACCTGGTCACCCTGGTGGTCAGCGAATCCGAGCCGCGCCCGGGCATGCAGTCGGAGCACGCCGCGATCCTGCGCATGTGCCGTCTGCCCACCGCGGTCGTGGAGATCGCGGCGGACCTGCGGCTGCCCGTCGGCATCGTGCGGATCCTCCTGGCCGACCTGCTGGACATGGGTGTGATCACCGCCCGGCATCCGCGCACCGCCCCCGCCCGGGCGCAACTACTCGACCCGATCCTCCTGGAGCAGGTGCTCGTTGGACTACGCAATCTCTGACGCCCCGGTGGCCCGCGCCCCGCTGAGCCGCACCGCCGACAACGGACTGAAGATCGTCGTCGTGGGCGGTTTCGGCGTCGGCAAGACCACCCTGGTGCGTTCGGTCAGCGACATCCGTCCGCTGAGCACCGAGGAGACGATGACCCAGGCCGGCCGGGGCGTCGACGACCTCGGCGGCGTGGCGGGCAAGACCTCGACGACCGTCGCCTTCGACTTCGGGCGCATCTCCCTCGACCGGCGGACGGTGCTCTACCTGTTCGGCGCCCCCGGGCAGGAGCGCTTCTGGTTCCTGTGGGACCGGCTGTTCGCCGGCACCCTCGGCGCGGTGGTCCTGGTCGACGCCCGGCGGCTGGCCGACTCCTGGTACGCCATCGACCGGCTGGAGCACCACGGAACGCCGTTCATCGTGGCCCGCAACGACTTCGGCGGCCCGCGGCACTCCCCGGAGGCGCTGCGGGACGCCCTCGACCTGGACCCGCGGGTGCCCCTGGTCGACTGCGACGCCCGCTCCCGCGCGTCCAGCAAGAACGTGCTGATCACGCTCGTAGAGCACCTTCAGGCCCTCGCCTCCGCCCGGGAGACCGCATCGTGACGACCTCGCCCTCCCCCGACGCGCCGTCCCCCGACGCGCCGTCCCCCGACGCGCCGTCCGCCCGACGGCCGCACCCCGCGCCGCCCGTGGGATGCCCGGCCCACACGGGCACCGACGCCGTGCCGCTCAGCGGCCCACGCTTCCACACCGACCCGCTGGGGCTCTACCGGGAGATCCGCCGCGAGCACGGCCCGGTCGTCCCCGTGGAGCTCGGCGGGTTCCCCGCCTGGCTGGTCATCGGCTACCGCGAACTCCACCAGGTGACCAGCGACCCCGTGCTCTTCCCCCGGGACGTGGGCCTGTGGAACCAGTGGGAGAACATCCCCCCGGACTGGCCGCTGCTGCCGATGGTCGGCCAACGTCAGCCGTCCATCTACTACACCGTCGGCGCGGAGCACCGCCGCCACTGCGAGATGGCCGTTCCGGCCCTGGAGGGCGTCGACCTCTTCGAACTGCGCGGCATCACCGAGCGGTTGGCCGACGAGCTGATCGACGGCTTCTGCGGCCGCGGCTCGGCCGAGCTGGTCTCCGAGTACGCCGTGCAGCTGCCGGTGCTGGCGCTCGCCCGGATCATCGGATTCCCCTTCGAGGACGGTCCGGAGATGGCCCGGGTGCTCAACACGCTCGCCGACGGCGGGGCGGACGCGCAGCAGGCGTACGCGCGGTTCGGCGAGCTGATACAGCGCCTGGTGGAGACCAAGCGGGCACAGCCGGGCGCCGACGTGACCTCGCGGATGCTCGCCCACCCGGAGCCCTTCACCGAGCAGGAGTACATGCTCGACCTGATGGCCGTCACGGCCGCCGGGCACCTGCCGACGGCCGACTGGCTCGGCAACTCGATACGGCTCATGCTCACCGACGACCGGTTCGCCGCCTCCCTCGGCGGCGGCCGCCACAGCGTCGCGCAGGCCATGAACGAGGTCCTGTGGGAGGACACCCCCACCCAGATCCTCTCCGGACGCTGGGCCGCCCGCGACACCCAGCTGGGCGGCCGTTCCCTGCGTACCGGGGACATGCTGCTGCTGGGCCTCGCCGGGGCCAACGCCGACCCGGCCGTACGGCAGCACGGGCCGCGGGCGACCGACGGCCCGCACACGGGCAACAGCGCGCACTTCGCCTTCAGTTACGGCGAGTACCGCTGTCCCTTCCCCGCCCAGGAGATCGCCGAGGTCATCGCCCGTACCGGGATCGAGGTGCTGCTGGACCGGCTGCCCGACCTGGATCTGGCGGTCCCCGCGCCGACGCTGGCCCGCCGGCCGTCCGCCTTCCTGCGCGGGATGTCGGCGCTGCCCGTACGGTTCACCCCCGTGCCCACGACTGGAGGCCACCGTTGAACAGCCCGCACACCACCGCCGAGCACACCGAGGACCCGGCGGCCGGCGGCTGCCCCTTCGCCGGGGACACCCTCGTGATCGACCCGCTGGTGCGGGACCTGGCGGGCGAGACCCGGCGGCTGCGTGACGCCGGGCCCCTCACCCGTATCGACCTGCTCGGCGCCCAGGCCTGGACCGTCACCCGCCACGCCGAGGCCCGGCAGCTGCTCACCGACTCCCGTCTGGTCAAGGACATCGACGTCTGGCGGCTGTGGCAGACCGGCGAGGTCACCCGGGAGTGGCCGCTGATCGGCATGATCGACACGGGCCGCTCGATGTTCACCGTGGACGGCGCCGAGCACCGGCGGCTGCGGGCCAAGACCGCGCAGGCCGTCACTCCCCGCCGGGTCGCCGGACTTCAGCCGCTCATCGAGGAGATCACCGGGCGTCTCCTGGACGACCTGGCCGAAGCGGGCGCCGACGGGCCGGTGGACCTGAAGACCCGGTTCGCCCTGCCGCTGCCGCTGAGCGTGGTGAGCGTGCTGATGGGCGTCGACCCGGCCGAGCACCCGAAGCTGCACCGCATATACAAGGCGTTCTTCTCCATGCTCACCCCGCAGGAGGAGCGGCTGGCGGTGATCGAGGAGATGGACGTCCTCTTCAGGGCCATGGTGCGGGAGAAGACCGCCCGGCCCACCGACGACCTCACCAGCGCGCTCATCCTGGCCGACGAGGGCGGGGAACCGCTCACCGAGGACGAGGTGGTGGGCAACCTCAAGGCCATGGTGGCGGCCGGCCACGAGACCACCATCGGGCTGATCCTCAACGCCGTACGCGCCCTGCTCACCCACCCCGACCAGCTGCGCAGGGTCCTCGGCGGCGAGATCCCGTGGGAGACGGTGATCGAGGAGACCCTGCGCTGGGACACCCCGACCACGCACCTGCTGATGCGGTTCGCCACCGAGGACATCGAGATCGGTGGCACACGGATCGCCAAGGGCGACGGGGTGGTCATCTCCTACCGTGCGATCGGGCGGGACACCGAGCAGCACGGCCCGGACGCCGACGTCTTCGACATCACCAGGCCGGACCCGATCCGGCACATGAGTTTCGGGCACGGGCCGCACATCTGCCCGGGTGCGGCGCTCGCCCGCCTGGAGGCCCGGATCGCCCTGCCCGCCCTCTTCGACCGTTTCCCCGGCCTGGCCCTCGCCGTTCCCGTCGAGGAGATCCGCAACCTCCCCGTCCTCACCCAGAACGACCTCGAGTCCTTCCCCGTCCTCCTCAACGCCTGATCCCCGGCCCGGGGACCGCCTCTACGAGGTGGAACCCTTGCGCCCCACGAGGTGAAAGACGCGGCTGAGCTGGCGGTAGGGGTCTCGTCGACTGGCCTCCAGCTCGACCGCGGCCGTCGCCGCCAGCTGCTTCGTGTCGCGGGGGTCCAGCTCGGCTCCGCCGAACTCGAGCCAGTCGACGAACAGCCACACCCCGTACCAGCGCAGCGGCTCCACGCCGCGGTCGCGCAGGAGCTCGCCGACTTCCTCGACCGTGTCGGCCCGGGCCCGCACTCCGAGCACACCGATGCCGGTTCTGGCGTCGAACGCCGCCAGAGCGTCGTCCCAGCGCCGTTCCAGGGCCGGGCGCACCGCCGTCGTTCTGGCGTTGCCCGTCATGATCGAGACGATGCCGCCGGGGGCGGCGCACCGGCACAGCTGGTCGATCAGGGGCTCCGGCTGGTCCACGTACCCGAGCACGCCGTGGCACAGCACGGCGTCGAAGCGCCGACCGTTCACCACCTGGTCGGCGTGCTCTCCGTCGCCCTCCACGAGCGTCACCCGCCGCCGGGCCTCGTCGGGCAGTGCATCGAGCCGCCGCCGGGCCTTGTCCAGCATCGCCGGCGACGGGTCCAGCAGCGTCACGTCGTAACCGGCCTCGGCCAGCGGAAACGACTGATGTCCCGCACCACCGCCGACATCGAGCACGGACGCCGGAGGCGGCGGCAGCTGCTCGAGCAGCTGCTGGTGCATCACGTACGTCCGCACGTATCCCTTGACCGAGCCGTACGCATCGGCAAACCGGTCGGCCAGTCCGGCGGCCCAGGTGTCATCGCCCATCAGCCCACGATACGAAACCCGCTCAGGCTTTGAAGCCGCAGGTCGCCGAGCCGGTCGGCCTGGTCACCGGTCGGGGAGCCACTGCGGCGCGAGCTCCGTCAGGGCTGCCCGCAGGGCTTCCGGGAATGCGGCGATCTTACGGACGGCGGTCATCGGATACGGCCTGGTCCTCGGGGTGTCGTGCTTCCCCGCGACGGTACCGGGGCCGGGGATCCGGTGCGAGCGCGATGAGCGGCGCGATCCGCCAGCACTCGCGCTCGGGCGGCTTGCCGAGCAGGTCGTCCCAGATACGGTCGAGGCCGCTGGCGCCGTCGTTGCGGCCGTACACGTTGAGGCGCTGGAATTCGTCCAGTCTGATGGCGAGCCCGGCTCCGTGGAGGAAGACGGCGGGCTTGATGAACGGAATCCGGCGGGGATCGATGTGACTCGCGCGGGCCGCGTTCCAACTGTCCCTTGAGTTCCTTGCACTTCAGATCTGTGAGGTGCCGCGGGTTCTTGAGCGTGCGGACCCGATCGGCGTGGAACTGCCAGGTGTCACCGTGGTTGACCACCCGGCCGGGATGACCCTTCAACTCCAGGAGGTAGAGCCCGCCAGGAACCACGATGAACAGGTCACACTCGTTCGTACGCCCGGAGGCGGCGGTGAAGGAGAACGTGGCCCACGCTCAGTACGGCTCGGTGTCCGGCATAAGCTGCCGGATGTGGTCGAGGCCCTCCTGTTCCCAGGGCCGAAACGGCGGCTTCAGGGCTGCTGCGCAGGGACAGTGCCCGTCGGCATCGGTACGGGTGCAATGCCGACTGAGCGCAACCGTGTCGACGACGTGCCCCATGTTCGTGCGCTGCTTACCGCGGGAAAGTTGGCCGAATCCCGCCGCTCCGACGCCCCACCGGCCACCAAAACCCCTGCTTGCGCAGCACAACAGTGGGATAAAGTCGACCCGCGCCACAGCCCTCTCCGGAGGGCATACGCGATGTGGGCCTACGAGCGCGAATCTCCTTCGCCTCGGTCGGACGGATTCGGGACGTTCCCGGCTGGGAGCCGTCCCTGCCATCCGACCGCACATAAGGAGACGCTCTCGGATGAGCCCCGTCGAGTACAAGCCTGAACGGCCCCGCACCTTGGTCCGCGAC
>NZ_JBEXZD010000066.1:0-44669 GCF_040628575.1 Streptomyces sp. NPDC006393 | reverse complement strand
GGAGAGGAATCCGCGCAGCTCGTCGATCATGTCGAGGGCGTCGTTGATGCCGTGTTCGTGCTGGAGGATCAGCACGTCCCAGGTGACGTCGGGGGTGACGTTGGGGTTGCCGTCGCGGTCGCCGCCGATCCAGGTGCCGAAGGTGAGGGGGCGGGTGTCGTCGGGGAGCTTGACGCCGACGCGCTCCAGTTCGGCGGTGAGGTCCTCGAGGACGTCGCCGACGGCGCCGGCATGGAGTTCGTCGAGGTAGTAGATGGCGTTGCGGGCCTCGTCGGTGGGTTCGGGGCGGACGACACGGAGTTCGTCGGTCTGCCAGACGAGGTCGATGTTCTCGGCCAGCCGGGTGTCCAGGCGCCGGCGGTCGGATTCGAGGACCGGGGTCTCCAGGAGCGCGGCGATGCGCCGGAGCTTGTTGAGGACGGAGCGGCGCGCGGCCTCGGTGGGGTGCGCGGTGAACACCGGGCGGACGTTGAGGTGCTGGACGGTCTGGCGCAGGTGTTCGGGGTCGGCGTCCTTGAGCCGGTCGGCGGTGCGGGAGATGAGGCCGCCCTCGGCGGCGCGGCGGGCGCGCAGTTCGCGTCCGCGGTGGACCTGCTCGGTGACGTTGGCGAGGTGGAAGTAGGTGGAGAAGGCGCGGACCAGCTTGGCCGCGGTCTCCAGTTCGGTGCCGCGCAGCAGCTCGGCGGCGGCCTCACCGTCCTCGCGGGTGAGGCGGCGTACCTTCTCGACCAGGTCGAGGAGCTCGGGGCCCTCCTGCCTCACCAGGGTCTCCCCCAGGAGGTCACCCAGTCGGCGGATGTCGGCGCGCAGCTCGCTGCTGGTCGTGGTCTGGTCGTCGGCACTGCTCACAGGTGCGGCTCCTTGCAGTGTTGAAGCTCGTCTGGGAGGGGACCCGGATGGGTGCCGCGCGGCGGCTGCCGCATACGGACCGGGCATCCGGGAAGGAATCTTCAGAGCGGACCGCGCTGTCCGACCGACTCCAAGTCTAGGTGTCGGCCGGGACGCGCAGGCCAGGGGCTCTTGCCGCGCGGCGACGCACTGCCATACTTACGTCGCCGTAGGTTACGGAACCGTAGGGAGCTGGTCGTTTCCGAAACCCACCGGCACCACCGGCACCACCGGCATCTGTCACGACCCTCGACCCCACAGGGGACGCCCATGACCACAAGCTCCTCCGATGTGCTCGACGACGCCCCGGAGGCCGCCGTCGGCGTGATGCCCTCCGCCACTCTGGGCGGCGAGCGGAAGCGTTCGATCGAGCAGATCACGCTGCTGCTGTTCATCACCGTTCCGTTCCTGGCGCTGCTCGCCGCGGTGCCGCTGGCCTGGGGGTGGGGGGTGAGCTGGCTGGACCTCGGTCTGCTGGTCTTCTTCTACTTCCTCGGCTGCCACGGCATCACGATCGGCTTCCACCGCCACTTCACGCACGGTTCCTTCAAGGCCAAGCGGCCCTTGAAGGTGGCGCTCGCCATCGCGGGGTCGATGGCGGTCGAGGGCCCGCTGGTGCGCTGGGTGGCCGACCACCGCAAGCACCACAAGTTCTCGGACGCGGACGGCGACCCGCACTCGCCGTGGAAGTACGGTGAGACGATTCCCGCCCTGGTCAAGGGCCTGTACTGGGCGCATGTCGGCTGGATGTTCGACGAGGAGCAGACCCCGCAGGACAAGTACGCGCCGGATCTGATCAAGGACCCGGCGATGCGGCGGATCTCCCGGCAGTTCGTGCTGTGGACGACCGTGTCGCTGGTGCTGCCGGCGCTGATCGGCGGCCTGGTGACGATGTCGTGGTGGGGTGCGGTCACGGCGTTCTTCTGGGGTTCGCTCGTCCGGGTGGCGTTGCTGCACCACGTGACCTGGTCGATCAACTCCATCTGCCACGCGGTGGGCAAGCGCCCGTTCAAGTCGCGGGACCGCTCGGGCAACGTGTGGTGGCTGGCGATCCTGTCCTGCGGCGAGTCCTGGCACAACCTGCACCACGCCGACCCGACCTCCGCCCGGCACGGTGTGGAGCGCGGCCAGCTGGATTCGTCCGCCCGGATCATCCGCTGGTTCGAGCAGCTCGGCTGGGCGTACGACGTGCGCTGGCCGTCACGCTCGCGTATCGATTCCCGCCGGAACACCGACGAACGCGGCTCCCGGCACCGGAAGGAGAGCGCCGAGGCGGCATGATTGACGCCGTGGCGACCGACTCCAGCACTCCCAGCAGCGACAAGCCGCGGCGCACCCGCCGCACCCGTATGACCGGTGCCGAGCGCCGCCAGCAGCTGCTGGAGATCGGTCGCACCCTGTTCGCGGCGAAGGGTTTCGAGGCCACGTCGGTGGAGGAGATCGCGGCGAAGGCCGGGGTGTCCAAGCCGGTGGTGTACGAGCACTTCGGCGGCAAGGAGGGCCTGTACGCGGTGGTGGTGGACCGCGAGATGCGGCGCCTGCTGGACATGGTGACCAGCTCGCTGACCGCCGGCCATCCGCGGGAGCTGTGCGAACAGGCGGCCTTCGCACTCCTGGACTACATCGAGGAGTACACGGACGGCTTCCGCATCCTGGTCCGCGACTCCCCGATCCCCCAGTCCACGGGCTCCTTCGCGTCGCTGATCTCCGACATCGCCACCCAGGTGGAGGACATCCTGGGCCGCGAGTTCAAGTCCCGCGGCTTCGACCCGAAGCTGGCCCCGCTCTACGCCCAGGCGCTGGTCGGCATGGTCGCCCTGACCGGCCAGTGGTGGCTGGACGTGCGCCGCCCGAAGAAGGCGGAGGTGGCCGCCCATCTGGTCAACCTGGCCTGGCACGGCCTGGACGGCCTGGAACCGAAGCCGCGGCTGATGGGGCACCGGAAGAGCTGAGGCTCACCGGAAAAGGTGACACTAGTGGGCAGTTAGATCGACCTTGTGGAAACATGGCCGCATGACTCAGATCGCGATCAGCGCAGCCCGCTCCCAGCTCGGCGACCTCGTCCGACGTGCAGCGCACAGCCGCGAGACCATCGCTCTCACCGATCACGGACACGTGGCCGCGCTCCTCGTCTCGCCGCAGGTGATAGAGGATCTCGAAGACGCCTTGGCCGTCTCCGACTATCTGCGGCGCAAGGCCGAGGGGACGCTGGGCGAGGGCATCCCGCACGAGGAAGTGGGCCGCATCCTGGGGCTGCGTCCGTGACCTACCGCATCATCTGGGAGCCGGGTGCCACGGACGAGGCCGTACGGTTCCTCAAGGACGATCCGACCGGGCTCGCGGCCGTCTACGAAGCCGTCGACGGGCTGGCCGAGACACCGCGCCCAGCCAACTCCACCCCTTATGGACCCCATATCCGCCGCCTGCGCGTCGGCGATTACCGCGTCTTCTACGTCATCGAAGACGATGTGGTCCGCATCCTGATCACGCATCTGGGCCGGACAGCCTGACCGGCTCCAGGAACTCCAGCCGGTTGCCCACCGGGTCCTGCGAGTAGAAGCGCCGGTGGCCGGGGAGGTCGTCGTCCCAGGTCACCCGCGCGCCGCGCTCGGCCAGCCGGGTCGCGTACGCCTCGATGCCCGTCACCCTCAGCCCGGGGTGGGCCTTCTTCGCGGGCCGGAAGTCGTTCTCGATGCCCAGGTGGAGCTGGACGGACCCGGCCTGGAACCAGCAGCCCCCGCGCGCGGCCAGGACCGGCGGCTTGGGGATCTCCGTCATGCCGAGGACGCCGGCGTAGTACGCCCTCAGCTCGTCCTCGGAGCCGGGCGGGGCGGCGAGCTGGACATGGTCGATGGCCGTGAGCATGGGTCACGCCTCCTTGACCGCGACCGCGAAGAGGCGGCGGAACGGGAACGGGGTGCCGTGCGGACCGGCCGGGTACGCCTCGCGCAGCGCGGCCCGGTACTCGGCGAGGAACGCGTCGCGGGCCTCCGGGTCGTCGGCGAGCGCCGTGAGGACCGGGCGCAGGCCCGTGCCCTTCACCCAGTCCAGGACGGGGTCCTGGCCGGTCAGCAGGTGGATGTACGTCGTCTCCCACACATCGGCCGCGCAGCCCAGCCCGGTCAGCCGCTCCAGGTACGCCTCGGGGGCGAGCACCGCGTCCTCGTGCCGCAGGACGTCGCCGAGGCGGTCGCGCCAGCGGGCGGAACCGGCGAGGTCGCGCATCAGCCGGTGGCTGGGGGCGGAGAAGTTGCCGGGCACCTGGAAGGCGAAGGCGCCGCCCGGCTCGAGGGCCGCCACCCAGTCGGCGAAGCGCTCCACGTGCCCCGGCACCCACTGGAGGGTGGCGTTGCTGACGATCAGGTCGTACGGCTCGGTGGGCGTCCAGGTGCGGGCGTCGGCGGCGGTGAAGTCGAGGCGGCCGCCGCCGGGGGTGGGGCCCTCGTGATCCACCACGGCCTTGTCGAGCATCTCGGGCGAGTTGTCGTAGCCGGTGATGTGCGCGGTGGGCCAGCGGTCCGCGAGGAGGACGGTGACATTGCCGGGGCCGCAGCCGAGGTCGGCGATGCGGGGCTGGTGCGGGTCCGCGGGCAGGTCCGGGACGTGGGCGAGGAGGTCGGTGAAGGGGCGGGCCCGGTGGCCGGCGTGGCGCAGGTACTGGGCGGGGTCCCAGACGGGACTGTCGGCGCGGCGGGCACGGCGGGTGCTTTCAGAACTTTCGGGGCTTTCGGGACTTTCGGCGGACATGGCGGCCTCCCTATTATCTCGACTCCAAGATAGTTGATATCAAGAGACTTCACATCGACACAACCACTACACTGATCGCATGGAGGACGAGGTCGATCGGCTGGTCGCGGCGTGGCGGCGGGAGCGCCCGGACCTCGACGTGGAACCGCTCGAGGTGCTCAGTCGGGTGAGCAGGCTGGCCCGGCATCTGGACCGCGCACGCCGGCTGGCCTTCGCCGAGCACAGCCTGGAGCCCTGGGAGTTCGACGTGCTGACCGCGCTCAGGCGCGCGGGAGCGCCGTACCAGCTCTCCCCGGGACAGCTTCTGACCCAGACCCTGGTCACCTCGGGCACCATGACCAACCGCATCGACCGGCTGGCGAAGAAGGGCCTGGTGGAGCGGCTGCCCGACCCCAGCGACCGGCGCGGTGTGCTGGTCCGCCTCACCGAGGAGGGCCGCGACCGCGCGGACCAGTCCCTCGCGGGCCTGCTGGAGCAGGAGCGCGCGATCCTGGCCGAACTGTCCTCCGCCCAGCGCGCCGAACTCGCCGGTCTGCTACGCCAGCTGACCGCCCCGTTCGACAACATCCCCGGCTAGGTCGTCCCCGGCCAGGTCGACGGGCCCGACCCCGGCCCGGCGGGCCAGGGCGACGGCCGCGAGCGTGGAGTGCACGCCGAGCTTGCCCAGGACGTTCTGCATGTGCGTGCGCACGGTGTGCGGGGACAGGTACAGGCGCTCGGCGACGGCCTTGCGCCCCAGTCCGGCGACCATGCAGCGCAGCACCTCACGCTCGCGCGGCGTCAGGGACTCCACCAGCCGTTCGCTCTCGGTGCGGTGCTTGCGCGCGGCTGTCAACTCCCGCAGGACGCCGGTGAGCAGGGCCGGCGGCAGATGCGTCTCGTCGCGCAGCACCCCGCGGATGACGGTGAGCAGCCGCGACAGCGAGCAGTCCTTGGCCACCCAGCCGCAGGCGCCGGCCTGGAGGGCGAGCGCGGCCCGGCGCGGGTCGTCCTTCTCGGCGAGGACGACGGTCCGCACCCCGGGGTGTGCGCCGCGTACGCCGGTGACCAGGGAGATCCCGTCCACCAGCCCGTCGGCGTTGCCCTCCTGGACGGGCACGGCGGCCCGGCCCCCGGGCACGTTCCCACCGAGATCGGCGTCGACGAGCAGCACGTCGAAGCGGCGGCCCTCGGCACCGGCCCGCTCCAGGCAGCGCAGCGCCGTCGGCCCGGACCCGGCGGCGGAGACGTCGACGTCCGGCTCCGCGGCCAGCGCGGCGGCGAGCGACTCGGCGAAGATGCGGTGGTCGTCGACGACCAGAACGCGGATACGCACCACTGAAACCCCCTTCCCCGAGCTCCTCGGCGGAGCAGGGGATTCCCATTGTCCGAGACGTCGGCACCACCGACACCGCCGGCACGGCTGACACCGCCGGCAGCGCTGACCGCTCTCACCGGCGCGGGTACGACGCCCGGGGTGGGCGCCACCGCCGCACGGCCGCCGCCATGCGGAACAGTTACCCCCACTTCGGGCGTCGTACCCGGCTGTCTCGCCCCCTGATCGGCACCGGCCCCCACCGGTACCGCTCCTCAGAGTACGGCCGGGGGCCGGAAGGGGAAGGCAATTCGCAGAACTGACCGTCCGGCGCGTTTAAGGTGTGCCGCATGTTTCGTATTGAGGCAGAAGTCGACAAGCAGCGCCGTGATCTGCTCCGCTCCCGCCTCCGCGACACGAACACGGCCGCGTCCCCGGTCCTGGCCGCCCTGCGCGGAACCCCCGCCGCACGTGACATCCCCCTGCACGTCTGGGCCCTGGACGAGTCGGGCGGCCTGGCCGGCGGCCTGGTCGGCCACACCTGGACGACCTGGCTGCACGTGACCTACCTCTGGGTCGACGCACCGCACCGGGGCGAGGGCCTCGGCTCCCGCCTCCTCACCCGCGCCGAACGCATCGCCCACGACGAACGCGGCTGCCACGGCGCCCGCCTGGAGACCTGGGACTTCCAGGCCCCGCAGTTCTACCGCCGACACGGCTACAAGGTGGTCTGCGCGATCCCCGACTACCCGCCGGGCATCACGGAGTACACCTTGATCAAGCCACTGCGCTGACGGGTCCCCCATGAACCGCACATACCCGAACCAGACCGCAAGGCCCCGCAAGACAGAAGCCGACAACGCAGAGAAACAGTGATTTCGCGGTGTACTGAGGTCCCCCGTATCTCCTGGCGCGCCGTCAGCCCTCTGAAGACGGCAGGCGGGCACGACATTACCGAGGCTTGCCAAGTGCCTGACGACGCCGGGCACTTCGTGGTTCCTGGCCGGATCTCGCGGGCGGCGCCGGGTCGTGGTCGGCGCCGCCGCTTGGTCTGGGGGCGTCAGGCCAGTCGTCGGGCCCCCGCCGAGGGGACTGCCTCGAAGATCCGGGGGGGTGTGAAGCCGGCGCCGGCGAAGGCCTCCTCGATGGCCTTGGTCAGGGTCGGGACGTCGGCCTCCTCCGTGAGGACGATCGCGGAGCCGCCGAAGCCGCCGCCGGTCATACGAGCACCCAGTGCGCCCGCGCTCAGGGCCGTGTCGACGATCAGGTCGAGTTCCGGGCAGGAGATGCGGAAGTCGTCGCGCAGGGAGGCGTGGCCCGCGGTGAGGACGGGGCCGATGGCGCGGGGGTCGCCGGACTCCAGGAGGGAGACGACCCGTTCGACGCGCTGGTTCTCGGTGACGATGTGGCGGACCAGGCGGCGGACCTCCTCCTCGTCGCCCAGCTGTCGCAGGGCCGCGTCCAGGCCGTCGTAGGGGACGTCCCGCAGGGCGTCCACGCCCAGCAGGGCCGCGCCCTTCTCGCAGCCGGCGCGGCGCTTGCCGTACTCGCCGTCGCTGTGGGCGTGCTTGACCCGGGTGTCGACCACCAGCAGGCGCAGCCCCCGGCCCGCCAGGTCGAAGGGGATCTGGCGCTGGGACAGGTCGCGGGTGTCCAGGAACAGGGCGTGGCCGGCCTCGCAGCAGGCCGCGGCCGTCTGGTCCATGATGCCGGTCGGGGCGCCGACATAGACGTTCTCGGCGCGCTGGCACAGGCGGGCCAGCTGCCAGCCCTTCAGGCCCAGGGCACAGAGGTCGTTCAGGGCGAGGGCGACCACGACCTCCAGCGCCGCCGAGGAGGACAGGCCCGCGCCGGAGGGGACCGTCGACGTCAGGTGCACGTCCGCGCCCGTCACCGCGTGGCCGGCCTCCCGCAGGGCCCAGACCACGCCCGCCGGGTACGCCGTCCAGTCCTTGTCGGAACCGGGCGCCAGGTCGTCGACGCGCAGCTCGACGGGGCCGCCGGGCACGTCCGCCGAGTGCAGGCGCAGCACGCCGTCCTCGCGCCGCGCCACCGCGGCGATCGTGACGTGCGGCAGCGCGAAGGGCATCACGAAGCCGTCGTTGTAGTCGGTGTGCTCGCCGATCAGGTTGACGCGGCCCGGCGCCGCCCAGACTCCGTCCGGTTCGGCACCGTAGAGAGCCGTGAAGGCTTCTGCCGTCACCCGGGCCCGCCGGGTCTCTTCCGTCTCTTGCGCCGCCACTACTGCTCCCTCGCGATGTACTGCGCGAACTCCCAGGCGTCCGCGACGATGCCCGCGAGGTCCGCGCGGGACGGGTTCCAGCCGAGCGTCTCGCGGGCGGCGGCGGCCGAGGCGACCAGGACCGCCGGGTCGCCGGCCCGGCGCGGGGCCACGACCTCCGGGATCGGGTGGCCGGTGACCTGCCGGACCGTCTCGATCACCTCGCGGACCGAGAAGCCGTTGCCGTTGCCGAGGTTGCAGATCAGGTGCTCGCCCGGGACGGCGGCCCGCACGGCGAGCAGGTGGGCGTCGGCCAGGTCCGCCACGTGGATGTAGTCGCGGACGCAGGTGCCGTCGGGGGTGGCGTAGTCGTCGCCGTAGATCGAGATGGCGTCGCGACGGCCCTGGGCGACCTGAAGGACCAGGGGGATCAGGTGCGACTCGGGGTCGTGGCGCTCGCCGTACGTGCCGTAGGCGCCGGCCACGTTGAAGTAGCGCAGCGAGACCGCGCCCAGGCCGTGGGCCGCCGCCTCGCCGGTGATCATGTGGTCGACGGCGAGCTTGGAGGCGCCGTAGGGCGAGGTCGGGGCCGCCGGGTCGGTCTCGGTGATCGGGGTGTTCACCGGCTCGCCGTAGGTCGCGGCCGTGGAGGAGAAGACGAGCTTCTTCACGCCGGCCTCGCGCATGGCGCCGAGCAGGGCCATGGTGCCGCCGACGTTGTTGTCCCAGTACTTCTCCGGTTTCACCACCGACTCGCCGACCTGCGAGAACGCCGCGAAGTGCAGCACCGCGTCGAAGGAGGGGTGCAGCCACTTGGCGGCGTCCCGGATGTCGCCCTCGATGAAGGCGGCGCCCGCGGGCACACCCTCGCGGAAGCCCGTCGAGAGGTTGTCGAGCACGACGACCTCGTGCCCGGCCTCCAGCAGGTGCTGGGCGACCACGCTCCCCACGTAGCCCGCGCCACCCGTCACCAGGTACTTCCCGCTCATGAACTCGCTACCTCCCGCAGTCGCTCGGCCGCGCGCTCCGGCGGCACGTCGTTGATGAAGACGCTCATGCCGGACTCGGAGCCCGCAAGGAACTTCAGCTTGCCGGAAGTGCGGCGGATGGTGAAAAGCTCGAGGTGGAGCGCGAAGTCCTCGCGGACGACACCCTCGAACTCCTCCAGCGCGCCGAACGGGGCCTGGTGCCAGGCCGCGATGTACGGCGTCGGGGGCTCACCTTCGCCGAACAGCCGGTCGAAGCGCCTCAACAGTTCCAGATAGACCTGTGGGAACTCCGAGCGGGTCGGCTCGTCCAGGGCGAGCAGGTCCGGGACGCGGCGCCTGGGGTAGAGGTGGACCTCGTAGGGCCAGTGCGCGGCGTACGGCACGAAGGCCACCCAGTGGTCGCTCTCCAGGACGATCCGCTCGTCGGCGAGTTCGCGGGCCAGGACGGCGTCGAAGAGGTTCTGCCCGCCGGTCGCCTCCTTGTGGGCGGCCAGCGACCGGAGCATCAGCGCGGTGCGCGGGGTGGTGAAGGGGTAGGCGTAGATCTGGCCGTGCGGGTGTCCCAGCGTGACACCGATCTCGGCGCCCCGGTTCTCGAAGCAGAACACCTGCTGGACGGAGGGCAGATGCGACAGTTCGGACGTACGGTCGGTCCAGGCGTCCAGCACCAGTCGCGCCTGCTCCTCGGTCAGGTCGGCGAAGGAGGAGTCGTGGTCGGAGGTGAAGCAGACGACCTCGCAGCGGCCGGAGTCGCCGGCCAGCGACGGGAAGCGGTTCTCGAACACCACCACGTCGTAGGCGGAATCCGGGATCTCGGTCAGCCGCTCGCCCTCGGTGGGGCACAGGGGGCACTCGTCGGCCGGCGGGTGGTAGGTGCGGCCCTGGCGGTGGGAGGCCACGGCCACCGCGTCGCCGAGCAACTCGTCCCGGCGGATCTCGGAGGTGGTGACGGTCCGCTCCAGGGGCCGGCGGTCGACCGCGTCGCGCACGGTGTCGTCCCGCAGGTCGTAGTAGATGAGCTCACGACCGTCGGCCAGTCGGGTCGAGGTCTTCTTCACTGTCGGACTCCCTACCGGATCCAGGTCCGCTCCGCACTCCATCACCCAACACAATCAAACATAACACATCACAACCCACCACCCCTGTGACGTCAACCCTTCGGCACCCCTTGGACGGCCCTTCGACAACCCTTCGGCACCCTTGCACATCACAATCAAACAAAGACCACCAACAAAAGTGTTCAATTTCTGAACGCGAAGGCGTAGGTTCCCCGCTGGATCAGTTCGCGCAACGAAGCGAGTTCTTATGCAAACCCCCACATACGCACCCGCCTACCTGGCGGCGGAGCTACGACTCCCCACCAACGGCCTGGACTACACGATCCTCGGCATCTACTTCGTGGTCGTCCTCGGCATCGGCTTCGCGGCGCGCCGCTCGGTCAAGACCAGCCTCGACTTCTTCCTCTCCGGCCGCTCCCTGCCCGCGTGGATCACCGGACTGGCGTTCATCTCCGCCAACCTGGCCGCCACCGAGATCCTCGGCATGGCCGCCAACAGCGCCCAGTACGGCGCCTACACCGTGCACTGGTACTGGATCGGCGCCATCCCGGCCATGGTCTTCCTCGGCCTGGTGATGATGCCCTTCTACTACGGCAGCAAAGTGCGCTCGGTGCCCGAGTTCCTGCTGCTGCGCTTCGACCGGGGCGCACATCTGCTCAGTTCGATCCTGTTCGCCTTCGCCGCGATCCTGATCGCCGGAGTGAACCTCTACGCCCTCGCGATCGTCGTGGAGGCGCTGCTGGGCTGGCCGCAGTGGGTGGCGATCGTCGTCGCCGGCTTCTTCGTCCTCGCCTACATCACCCTCGGCGGCCTGTCCTCCGCGATCTACAACGAGGTGCTGCAGTTCTTCGTGATCCTCGCGGCCCTCATCCCGATCGTGGTGCTCAGCCTGAAGAAGGTGGGCGGCTGGGACGGCCTGACCCACAAGCTCACCGCCGCCCACGGCGAGAACTTCACCACCGCCTGGGGCGGCACCGGGATCGGCCACGCCAACCCGCTCGGCGCCAACTGGCTCACCATCGTCCTCGGCCTCGGCTTCGTGCTGTCCTTCGGCTACTGGACGACCAACTTCGCCGAGGTGCAGCGCGCGCTGTCCGCGAAGAACCTCTCCGCCGCCCAGCGCACCCCGCTGATCGCCGCGTTCCCGAAGATCTTCATCGTCTTCCTGGTGATGATCCCCGGCCTGGTCGCCGCCGCCCTGGTGCCGAAGATCGGCACCTCCGGCTCCGGGTTGCAGTACAACGACGCCATCCCGTACCTGATGCAGGAGCTGCTGCCCAACGGCGTGCTCGGCATCGCGGTGACCGGTCTGCTCGCCGCCTTCATGGCCGGCATGGCGGCGAACGTCTCGTCGTTCAACACCGTGTTCACCAACGACATCTGGGCCAAGTACGTCGTCAAGGACCGCGAGGACACCTACTACGTGCGGTTCGGGCGGCTGATCACCGCGATCGGCGTGCTCGCCTCGATCGGCACGGCGTTCCTGGCGTCGTCGTTCTCGAACATCATGAGCTACCTCCAGACGCTGTTCTCCTTCTTCAACGTGCCGATGTTCGTGGTGTTCATCGTCGGCATGTTCTGGAAGCGCGCGTCGAAGAAATCCGGCTTCTGGGGGCTGCTCGCCGGTACGACCGCGGCGATGGTGAACTACTTCGTCCTCTACAAGCACGGCGTCATCGACATCCCCACCGACCAGGGCGCCAACTTCGTCTCCGCGATCGCCGGATTCGTCGCCGGCGCGGTGGTCATGGTGGCGGTGTCGCTGTTCACCAGCCCCCGGCCGCAGGAGGAACTGCGCGGCCTGGTCTACGGCACCCGCTCGCCGGGCATGGCCGAGCCCGCCGCGCCCGGTGACGAGGCCTGGTACCGCAGGCCCGCGCTGCTCGGGTGGGGCGCCGTCGTCCTCGCCGCCCTCTGCTACATCCCGTTCTCGTTCTGATCGCGGGAGGATTGGAAGACCATGTCAGACTCCGGGAACTCCGCACGCCGCTCCGGGCACTCCGAGCCCTCCGGGTACTCCGAGCAGGATGTGCAGCGGGAAGTCACCGAACTGGAGGGCAAGTCCGCGACCGCCGCGCGGATCTTCGATCTGCGGCGGATCATCGGCGGGCTGTTCGTGCTGTACGGGATCATCGTGACGGTCACCGGGATCACGGACTCGCAGGCGGCGATCGACAAGGCGCAGGGGGTGAACATCAACCTGTGGACCGGGATCGGGATGCTGGTGCTGGGGGTGTTCTTCCTGGTGTGGCTGAAGCTGCGGCCCATGGCTCCGCCCCAGGGGACCGACTCCGAGTGACGACCCGGCCGCGGGCGGGACGACCGCCCGCGGCCAGGTGGGCGGGACGACCGCCCGCGGCCAGGTGGGCGGGACGACCGCCCGAGGTCATGTGGGCCTGCTCGCACGGTCCAGCAGGCCCGTGCGGGCGGCCAGGGCCGCCGCTTCGAGGCGGGAGCCGACGCCCAGTTTCATCAGGACGCGTTGGACGTGGGTGCGGGCGGTGCTGGGGGCGATGCCCATGCCGGCCGCGATCAGCCGGGTGTCCTCGCCCTCGGCGACCCGGACCAGGACCTCCACCTCCCGCGGGGTGAGCATCCGCAGCAGACGCTGTCCCTCGTCGTCCGGCTGGGCGGCCGGGTTCAGCAGCTCGCCGAAGGCACCCTGCAGCAACTGCGGGGCCACCGCCGCCTCCCCCGCACGCGCCTTCATGATCGCGCGCTCCACACCCTCTATGCGCTCGTCGTGCCGTACGTAGCCGGAGGCGCCCGCGGCGAAGGCCGCCGCGATGCCGCGCGGGGAGGGCACGGGGCCGAGGACGACCACCGCCACCTGCGGGCGTTCCCGCTTGATCTTCGCCACCGGGTCGAACGCCCCCGGCTCGGCCGGTGCCGCCGTGCCCAGCAGGCACACCTCCGGCGCGCGGCTGATCACCAGGTCCGCCGCGCCCGCTGCCGGTGCCGCGGCGGCCAGCACGCGGTGCCCCCGCAGCTTCAGCGCCGAGGCCAGCGCCTCGGCGAGCAGTCGGTGGTCGTCGACCACCATGAGCCGCACTCCCATCGAGCAACCCCCCAGTCCCCCAACGGATGCCCAATCGGGCCGTCCACGCTCCGACAGGCTCGAACGGGCGGGAAGCCCCCCGGCAGTCCCGCCCCGCATGCCCCCGGAAGCTACACGCTAGTTCGACGTCGCGCTGCCCCTACCGGCGAGAAGCACCCCGGATCGGCGGACTTTTTGGCCCGCCGCGCGCACGACGGTGACGTGCGGGGGCGCACGCGCGGGTGACGACGGGGCACGAGAGGTGACGAGCGGGTACGGCGACGGCCCCGCCCCCGGATCGGGGACGAGGCCGTCCGCGCCGCCCGCACGTCGTCGGGCCGTCTCACCGGTACGTCGTCAGGCCGTGCCGAAGGCGATGGCCAGATAACGGTCGCTCGAACTGGAGAAGTCCGAGGCGTAGACCTGGGACATGAACAGGCGCCCGTTGTGGTAAAGGATCTCGGCGTAGTCCGTCGAGAAGCTGGTCTCCGCGTCACGGACCGCCTGGTCCGACGGGTTCTCCAGGAGCTTGGTCTCCTTGAACGAGGCGCCGTCGATGCTCACGATCTGACCGCCCTTGTCGTAGGGCGGCTCCTTGTACGCGATGATGTTGCCGCCGTCCATGCGTAGCGGGGTGATGGTGTAGCCGTCTCCCGCGTCCGCGCGCTGGCCGGTCTGCTTGCCGCTGCCGAGGTCGAAGGCGACGACCTCGTTGGTGTCGCGGAAGCTGTCCGAGCTGCCGTCGTGTTCGGCGGTGGCCAGGTAGGCCCGGTCGTTGCCGATCACGATGCCGGAGCAGCCCTCGATCCGGGTGATCCCGTCGCACTTGGCCGCGTACCGGTCGGCGGGCACCGAGATCTTGTTGCGCAGGGCACCCGTCCTGTTGTCGAGGCTGAAGATGTCGGAGATGCCGCGGCCCTTGGCGGAGTCGCCGATGTCCGCCGCGACCACCAGCGGATTCGTCGACACCACGCTCGCGTACTCGACGCCCGTCGCCATCTTGTACTCGGAGATCACCTTCCCGGACTTCGGGTCGATGGTCTGGATGTGCAGCTGGGGGTTGTCGTAGTCACCGCACTTGCGCACCGCCACCAGCTTGTCGCCGCCCGCGTAGCCGGCGTCGTAGCAGGTGTCGCCCGGCTTCGGCGTCCACAGGGCCTTCCCCGTGGCGAGGTCGAAGGCGGCCCCGCCGCTGGTGCTGCCCAGGGCGACCGTGCCCCCGCCGATGGTGACGTTGTCGAGGTTGATCGACTGGTCGCCGGACTTGACCGTCCGCGTCCACAGCTTCGTTCCGGCGTCGAGGTCGATCGCCGAGACCTGGGAGCAGCCGTGGTAGCGCTTGTCCTTGGTCGGCATGGCGGGCTCGTAGGCGACCACCGTCTTGTGGTCCGGCGTGACGTGCCGGGTGACCTGGCAGACCGGGCCGGGCAGCTTGATCGTCCACAGCTTGGTGCCCTTGCCCGGGTCGTAGCCGACGATCTCGGCGACACCGCTCTTGGCGTACACCGTGTCGGTGAGCCAGGAGCCGGAGACGGTGGTGGTGTCGTCCACCTTCGGCATCGGCACCTGGAAGAGCACCTTGGCGTTGGTGTCGGCCGGCACCTTCTCGTCGCCGCGGGTCGGCGTGCCGCCGGTGCCGTCCTTGTCGCCGTCCTTGTCGCCGTCCTTGTCGCCGCCCTTGCCCCCGGTGCCGCCGCTGGTGCCGGCGGTGTCCTTCTTGCCGCCGCCGTCGCCGGACGAGCTCGAGTACAGGACGCCGCCGCCGATGATCAGCGCGATCGCGACGACGGCCGCGACGATGATCATCAGCTGCTTCTTCTTCTCCGCGTCGCCCGACGGGCCCGCCTGTGCCTGCGCGGGCACGGTGGGCTGCTGACCCGGATGCCCGGGCTGTCCGGGGTATCCGTAGCCAGGCTGCGGGGTGCTGTACACGCCGGGCTGCGGGGTGCCGTACCCGCCGGGCTGCTGGGCGTACGGGCTCGGCGCCGGGGCAGGCGTGCCCGGCCCGCCGGGGTAGCCGTAGCCCGCGGGCTGCTGCGGGGGCTGGGGCGCCTGCGGGTAGCCGTAGCCGGGCTGGGGCTGCGGCGGGCCGGACGGCGGGGCCGGAGGCGGCGGGGTCTGCGGGGCGCCCTGGGGCGGCTGGGGGCCCTGCGGGTAGCCGTAGCCGGGGGCGGGCTGCTGCGGGGGCTTGGCGAGGTCCGGGCCGCCCGGCGCGGGCGGGGCCTGCGGCGGCTGCTCGGGCCGCTGGTCCTGCGGCGGGCCGAAACCCCCCTGCTGCGGCGGCTGGTTGGGCGGCGGGGGCGGCGGCTGGGTCATGACGGTACCTCGGATGAACGGGACGGGGTCGGGAGGAGTACGCAACGGCGCCGGCCGCGCTCGGGCGGCCGGCCTCGCCTCACTTGCCGAAGGCGAGCATCAGCTTCTCCCTCGACTCGTCGTTGCCGCTCAGCCGGGTGGTGGAGATGTAGAAGCGTCCGTCGGCCCAGTCGACGTCCTTGGAGAAGAACCCGTTCTCGATCTCCGCGGTGCTCTGCGGGTTCTGCAGCAGCTTGGCGGGGGTGTGGCTCGACCCGGCGGTCGCCACGGACACGACCTGGCCGCCCGCGTCGTACGACGGCTCGACGTACGCGATGAGATTCCCGTTCTCCACCTTGATCGGCAGCATCGAGGTGTCCTGCGGGGACTTCACCCGCCACTTCTCCTTGCCGGTCGCGAGGTTGAGGGCCACGACCTCGTTGGCGCCGGTGGTCGCCCGCGTGGGCAGGTAGAGCGTGGTGGCGTCGGAGGCGACGGCCTGGCAGCCCTGGAGGTCGCGCTCCAGGATGGCCCAGCCGCACTGCGGGTCGAAGGTGGCCTTGGAGTCGACCTGGGAGCGGACGGACCCGTTGTTGTTCAGGGTCGAGATGTTGTAGTGCTTCTTGTTCTCGTCGGTCGAGTACAGCACCACGGGGTCGACGGAGAAGGTCCGCTGGACCGTCCAGCCCTTGGGGATCTTCCTGGTCCACTTGACCTTGCCGGTGGCCGGGTCGAGTTCCTGCACCTCGTCGTGCTCGTTGGAGCTGCCCGCACCGCAGGACGAGACCGAGATCAGCCGGGTGCCGCCCGCGAACGCGCTCGGGAAGCAGGCCTCGCCGTACCGCTTCTTGTCGTAGAGCTTGCGGCCGCTGTCGATGTCGTACGCGACACCCGACTGGGAACGGCCCACCATCAGCGTCTTGCCGGTGACGGTCAGCTCGATGGTGATCGTGCTGTCGAACAGCTGGCCCTCGGAGAGCTTGGTGCTCCAGCCCTTCTTGCCGGTGTTCAGGTCGATCTGCTGGAGCTGGTTGCACGTGGCGCGGTCGCTGGAGCCGCTCTCGTACGCCACGACCACCTTGTCGTCGGCGGACTTCTGCGGGGTCACCGCACAGATCTTCTGCGGGAAGGTGATCGGCTCCCATGTGGGCTTGCCGTCGCCGACGTTGTAGGCGAGGACCTGCTTGTACGCCGCCTTCACCGCCGCCTTGTCGGTGATCCACATGCCGGGGGCGTCGGCGCCGGAACCGGGCGCGTCGGGCGCCTCCTTGTACCAGAGCACCTTCGCCTCGCCGTCCTTGCGGCCCGAGTTGAGGTCCTCAGGGTCGTCGCCGCCGTCGCCGCTGCCGTCGCCGGGGTTGACCGGATCGCCGGACGCGGCCGGCCCCGAGGGCTTGGAGTCGCCGCTCTTCTGCGCGACCGGCTTCTTCTTGCCGCCGTCGTCGCCGCCGGTGACGGCCCACACGGTGCCGCCGACGACGAGCAGCGCGGCCACCGCGGCGCCGATCAGGACCGCGGGCTTGCCCTTGAACGGGTTGCGGGAGCCGCCGCCGGGCGGCGGGGTGCCGGGCGCGCCCGGGAACTGGGCCTGCGGGTAGCCGTAACCGGGCTGCTGCCCGTACGGACCAGGCTGGCCCGGCTGACCGTACGGACCGGGCTGCTGCGGGTAGCCGTACGGACCGGACTGCTGCCCCGGCTGCTGCCCCGGCTGCGGCGGTCGGTCGTAGGGGCCGGGCGCGGGGGCACCGGGCGCGGGGGTACCGGGTGCGGCGGGCGCGCCGTAGGGGCCCGGCTGGGCGTACGGTCCCGTCGGCCCCGGCTGACCGGGCTGGCCCGGCTGTCCGGGCTGGGCGTAGGGGCCGGGCTGCTGCGGGTAGCCGTAGCCGGGCTGGGGCTGGGGCGGACCGGACGGCGGCTGCGCCGGAGGCGGCGGGGTCTGCGGGGCGCCCTGCGGCGGCTGCGCCAGAGGCGGAGGTGTGGCCTGCCGTGGGTCCTGCGGTTCCGGTGGTCCGAATCCGCCCTGCGGCGGCTGGTTGGGCGGCTGAGTCATCAGCGCGTTTCCCCCTCATCGACTGATTTTTAGCCACGCCCTGAGATTCGCGAAGGCCCCAGAGTCGCACTCACACAGGCCGGACACTTCTCCGGCCGCTCCTTCTTATCACCCGGCGCCGACACGCCACCGGGCCGCGTCCGCCCCTGTTCCCAAGGGAGAACCGGCCTGTGATGCCCCCGTTACGCGCCTTCACGACCCCTTCACGCGGCGCGCGCGCCGGTCTTCACACGCCGGTCGTCCCGCGCCGGTCTTCACACGCCGGTCTTCACACGCCGGCCTTCACCGCCTATGCGTCCTCGGCCAGTTCGAGCCAGCGCAGCTCCAGTTCCTCGCGCTCCCCCGTCAGGTCGCGTAGCTGGGCGTCGAGTTCGGCCACCTTCGCGAAGTCCGTGGCGTTCTCGGCGATCTGGGCGTGCAGCGTGGACTCCTTCTCGGAGATCCGGTCCAACTGCCGCTCGATCTTCTGGAGTTCCTTCTTCGCGGCGCGCTGTTCGGCGGCGCTCTTCTCCGTCGTCGCCGGCTTGGGCGCGGCGGCGGAGGCCTGCGCGGCGACCGACTCCTCCATGCGCCGGCGCCGCTCCAGGTACTCGTCGATGCCGCGCGGCAGCATGCGCAGCGTGCCGTCGCCGAGCAGGGCGTGCACCGTGTCGGTGGTGCGCTCGACGAAGAACCGGTCGTGGGAGATGACGATCATCGAGCCGGGCCAGCCGTCGAGGACGTCCTCCAGCTGGGTGAGCGTCTCGATGTCGAGGTCGTTGGTGGGCTCGTCGAGGAAGAGGACGTTGGGCTCGTCCATGAGCAGGCGCAGCAGCTGGAGCCGGCGCCGCTCACCGCCGGACAGGTCGCCCACCGGCGTCCACTGCTTCTCCTTGGTGAAGCCGAACGTCTCGCACAGCTGGCCGGCGGTCATCTCCCGTCCCTTGCCGAGGTCCACGCGCTCGCGCACCTGCTGCACGGCCTCCAGGACCCGCCAGGTGGGGTCGAGTTCGGCGACCTCCTGGGACAGGTACGCCAGCTTCACCGTCCTGCCGACGGCGATCCGGCCGCCCGCGGGCTGTGCCTCGCCCTCGGTCCGGGCGGCCTGCTGCATGGCGCGCAGCAGGGAGGTCTTGCCGGCGCCGTTGACACCGACGAGACCGATGCGGTCGCCGGGGCCGAGCTGCCAGGTGACGTGCTTGAGCAGCACCTTGGGCCCGGCCTGGACGGTCACGTCCTCCAGGTCGAAGACGGTCTTGCCGAGCCGCGAGGAGGCGAACTTCATCAGCTCGCTGCGGTCCCGCGGCGGCGGCACGTCCTTGATCAGCTCGTTGGCGGCCTCGACGCGGAAGCGCGGCTTGGACGTCCGGGCGGGGGCGCCGCGCCGCAGCCAGGCCAGCTCCTTGCGGATCAGGTTCTGCCGCTTGGCCTCCTCGGAGGCGGCGATGCGCTCGCGTTCGGCGCGCGCGAAGACGTAGTCGGAGTAGCCGCCGTCGTACTCGTGGACCGCGCCGCGCTGCACGTCCCACATGCGGGTGCAGACCTGGTCGAGGAACCACCGGTCGTGGGTGACGCACACGAGCGCGGAGCGGCGCTCGCGCAGGTGACCGGCCAGCCAGGAGATGCCCTCGACGTCGAGGTGGTTGGTGGGCTCGTCCAGGACGATCAGGTCCTGCTCCTCGATGAGCAGCTTGGCCAGCGCGATGCGCCGACGCTCACCGCCGGACAGCGGTCCGATGACGGTGTCCAGCCCCTTGGGGAAGCCGGGCAGGTCGAGCCCGCCGAACAGTCCCGTCAGCACGTCCCTGACCTTCGCGTTGCCCGCCCACTCGTGGTCGGCCATGTCCCGGACGACCTCGTGCCGGACGGTCGCCTCGGGGTCGAGGGAGTCGTGCTGCGTGAGCACCCCGAGCCGCAGCCCGCCGGAGTGTGTGACCCGCCCGGAGTCGGCCTCCTCCAGTTTGGCGAGCATCCGGATGAGTGTGGTCTTGCCGTCGCCGTTGCGTCCGACGACCCCGATCCGGTCCCCCTCGGACACGCCGAGTGACACACCGTCGAGCAGGGCACGCGTGCCGTACACCTTGCTGACGTTCTCGACATTGACCAGGTTGACGGCCATTTCACTCCTGTGCGCGGGGGCGGGTCAGCCTTCAAGCGTAGGCCCTCGGGGGTGGGGGGTGACGCGCGAGGCGATGGTCACTCTTTGTGATGACGTGATCGGGAAACGGCCGCTACCGTGGAGGCAGGCAGCAGGATCCCGTCCATGGGAGGAACCATGACCGCCGAGCCCGTAGAGCACCGTGTCGAGTGGCCGGTGCCGCCGCAGGACGGCTACACCGTGGACGACCTCTTCACATTGCCTGATCTCCCGCCGCACACCGAGCTGATCGACGGGAGCCTCGTCATCGTGAGTCCGCAGCGCAACTTCCACGCAGACGTGATCGACCTGCTGGTCAGTGGCCTGAGGCGAAGCGTTCCGAAGAAGTTCAGGGTGAAGCGGGAGATGACCATCGTCCTCGACCGGCGCAACGGCCCTGAGCCCGATGTGAGCGTGGTCCTGGCCGATGCGGTCAGCGGACCGGACCAGACGAGCTACCAGCCGCAGGACGTGCTGCTGGCCGTCGAGGTCGTGTCACCGGACTCGGAGTCCCGCGACCGTACGACCAAGCCGCAGAAGTACGCCGCCGCCGGCATCCCGAACTTCTGGCGCGTCGAGCGCGACGGAACCAGCGGTTACCCGCTTGTCCACGTCTACGAACTCGACCCACTCACGAAGTCCTACGTGCACATGGGCATGCACCGCGACCGGGTCAAGATCGACAAGCCGTACGACATCGACGTCGACCTCACTGCGATCGACGAGTTCTAGCGCCCAGCCACCTCTCACACCACCGCCGCCCCGGCCGCCGGAGACTCCGCGACCCGGGCGGCGCGGCACGTCCCCGACGCCCGCAGCGCCTCCGCCACCGCAGCCGCCGACTCGGCGTCCGCCGCGAGGAACGCCGTCGTAGGCCCCGACCCCGACACCAGCCCCGCCAGCGCCCCCGCCGCACGCCCCGCATCGAGGGTGTCCGCCAGCGACGGCCGCAGGGACAGCGCCGCGGGCTGGAGGTCGTTGGAGAGCGCGGCGGCCAGGGCGGTCGCGTCGCCCTTCGCCAGCGCGGCCAGCAGGTCATCGGAGGCGACCGGTGCGGGAACCGCGATCCCCTCGTTGAGCCGGTCGAACTCGCCGTACACCGCCGGCGTCGACAGCCCGCCCTCTGCGACCGCGAACACCCAGTGGAAGGTGCCCCCGACCTCCAGCGCCGTGAGCTGCTCGCCGCGCCCGGTCCCGAGCGCCGCCCCACCGACCAGGCTGAACGGCACGTCGCTGCCCAGCTCGGCGCAGATGGCGAGGAGTTCGGCGCGCGAGGCACCCGTACCCCACAGCGTGTTGCAGGCGAGCAGCGCGCCCGCGCCGTCCGCGCTGCCGCCCGCCATGCCGCCGGCGACCGGGATGTCCTTGGCGATGTGGATGTGGACGGCCGGCTCGATGCCCCGGCGCGCGGCGAGCGCGACGGCCGCGCGGGCGGCGAGGTTGGTGCGGTCCAGGGGGACCTGGCCGGCGTCCGGGCCCTCGCAGGTGACGCGGAGTTCGTCCGCGGGCGTGACGGTGACCTCGTCGTACAGGCCGACCGCGAGGAAGACGTTCGCCAGGTCGTGGTAGCCGTCCGGGCGGGCGGCGCCGACGGCGAGCTGGACGTTGACCTTGGCCGGGACGCGGACGGTGACGCTCACTGATTGTCGGACTCCCTGTGCTCGGCGATACGCGCGAACTCTTCCACAGTCAGCGCCTCGCCACGCGCCTGCGGCGACACCCCGGCCGCCACCAGGGCCGCCTCGGCCGCCGCCGCCGATCCGGCCCATCCGGCGAGCGCGGCCCGCAGGGTCTTGCGGCGCTGGGCGAAGGCCGCGTCGACGACGGCGAACACCTCGTCCTTGGTGGCCGTGGTCTTGATCGGCTCGGTGCGCCGCACCAGCGACACCAGCCCGCTGTCGACGTTGGGCGCGGGCCAGAAGACGTTGCGGCCGATGGCGCCGGCCCGCTTGACCTCGGCGTACCAGTTCGCCTTGACGGACGGCACGCCGTACACCTTGGAGCCGGGGTCGGCGGCGAGCCGGTCGGCGACCTCCGACTGCACCATCACGAGGGTGCGCTCGATGCTCGGGAAGGTGTCGAGCATGTGCAGCAGCACGGGGACGGCGACGTTGTACGGCAGGTTCGCCACCAGGGCGGTCGGGGCCGGGCCCGGCAGCTCGGTGACGTGCATGGCGTCGGAGTGCACCAGGGCGAACCGGCCGGCGCGGTCGGGCATGCGGGCGGCCACGGTCGAGGGCAGCGCGGCGGCGAGCACGTCGTCGATCTCGACGGCGGTCACCCGGTCGGCGGCCTGGAGCAACGCCAGGGTGAGGGAGCCGAGCCCCGGGCCGACCTCGACGACCACGTCCTCGGGGTGGACGTCGGCGGTGCGGACGATACGGCGGACCGTGTTCGCGTCGATCACGAAGTTCTGGCCGCGCTGTTTGGTGGGGCGCACGCCGAGGGCGGCCGCCAGCTCACGGACGTCGGCGGGGCCCAGGAGGGCGTCGGGGGTGGGGCTGCTCACGGCACAAGGGTACGGGGGTGCGGACCGGGTCTCGCCCCGGTCCGGCCCGATCGACGAGACACCCCCGGCCGTACGGTCCGTCCCCGCACCGCGGCCAGAGGCTCAGCCGTGCGGTCCGTCCCCGCACCGCGGCCGGAGGCTCAGCCGTGCAGTCTGTCCCCGCACTGCGGCCAGGGGCTCGCCCCGCGCCGGACGTAGAGCTTCTTGGCCCGGTACGTCTGTTCCTCCGCCGACGCGTCCTGCGGGCGGCCCCGGCCGCCGAGGCCGTGCCAGGTGCCCTCGTCGAGCTGGTAGAGGCCCCCGTAGGTGCCGGACGAGTCCACCGCGTCCGGCCGGCCCCCGGACTCGCACCGCGCGAGCCCCTGCCAGTCCAGGTGGTCGGTGCCCCGTACCGACGGCGGATGGGGCCGTGTGCCGACCTTGACGATCTGCGGGCGCGGCGCGCGCACCACCTCCGACTCCACGCGTCGCGGCCGCTGCCGCACTCCGTTGACGGTGCGCAGGGTGTACGTGACCCGGAGCACCCCCGGCCGGCCGGCCCGTTCGACGATCTCCGTGCCCCGGAACAGGGTGGGATCGGCGGTGCGGCGCACGGTGAAGGGGATGGGTTCCTCGCGCACCTCGCGCATGCCGGTGATGCGCAGCACGGTGACGGTCTGCCCGTCGCGCGGGAAGCTGCCGGGCGGCACGGAGGTGGTGTCCTGGCCGCGCAGGGTGACTCCGGCCTCCGCCACAGCCTGCCCGACGGTCGGGGCGTTGGTGCGGATGGTGCGGGCGCGGCCGTCGGCCATGATCGTGACCGCGCGTTCGGTGCGTACGTCGAGCGTGATTCCGGTGCGGCCGATCGGCCGGGAGCCCGGGACCGACAGATACGCGCCCTCGGCGCGCACGCCCCACTGCGTGAGCGCCCCCTCGACGGTCCGCGCCGTCGTCCACAGCTCGTGCCGCTGTCCGTCCAGGGTGAGCCGGACCGGGTGCCCGTGGCGGACCGCGATCTCGTCGCCGCTGGTGAGGGCGGCGCGGGGGTCGGGTGCCACGGTGTCGTGCGCCCCGAGCCGCACGCCCTGCTCGGCCAGCAGTTCGGAGACGTCGTCGGCGAAGGTGTGCAGGGTGCGCGGCCGGCCGTCGACGCTCAGCTCGATCGCCTTGTCCTGGGCGACGAACGCGGTGGTGCCGCCCGCCAGGAACGCGACGACCAGCGCCTGCGGCAGCAGCCGCCGTACGCCCGTCTCCGGACGCTCCGGGGAGCGCGCCCTGCGCCGCCGGACGCCCCGCCGCGCCCCGCCCCGCCGCGCCTGCCGGGGAACCGAGGACTCCGGCCCACCGGTCCCACGGGCCCCGGCGGTCTCGTCATACGCCTCGTACGACGGGCCGCAGGGCTCATACGGCGGGCGGTACGTCTCGTACGGCGGGCTGCTCACGCAGACACACTCCACAGGGCTGGGTCCGGGGTCGGATCGGAGCCCCAGAACCTAGCGGAGCGGCCGTCACTCTCCAAAGCGGCGCGACTACGGACAGTACATCGCGTGACGGTCAGTAGGCGAAGGCGCGGGCGGTGTTCGCGGCGAGGGCCGCCGCCAGCGCGTCCTCGTCGATGCCACGCACGGCGGCCATCGCGCGCACCGTGACGGGGATCAGATACGGCGCGTTCGGCCGCCCCCGGTACGGCGCCGGGGTGAGGAAGGGCGCGTCGGTCTCCACCAGGACCAGCTCCAGCGGGGCGACGGCGAGGGCGTCCCGCAGGTTCTGGGCGTTCTTGAAGGTGACGTTGCCGGCGAAGGACATGAACCAGCCCGCGCGGGCGCAGACAGCGGCCATCTCGGCGTCGCCGGAGTAGCAGTGGAACACCGTCCGCTCGGGGGCGCCCTCCTCCTTCAGGACGCGCAGGACGTCGGCGTGGGCCTCGCGGTCGTGGATGACGAGGGCCTTGCCGTGCCGCTTGGCGATCTCGATGTGGGCGCGGAAGGACCTCTCCTGCGCCTCCTTGCCCTCGGGCCCGGTGCGGAAGTAGTCCAGTCCCGTCTCGCCGACGCCCCTGACCTGGGGCAGCGCGGCCAGCCGGTCGATCTCGGCGAGTGCCTCGTCGAGCGCGGCGTCACCACCGGGCTGCCGGGCGCCCTGCCGGGACCATCCGTCGGGGTCGCCGTGGACGATGCGCGGCGCCTCGTTCGGGTGGAGGGCGACCGTCGCGTGGACGCTCTCGTGCGCGGCGGCCGTCTCGGCGGCCCAGCGCGAACTCTTGATGTCGCAGCCGACCTGGACGACCGTGGTCACCCCCACCGACGCGGCCTTGGCCAGGCCTTCCTCGACCGTGCCGGACTGCATGTCGAGGTGGGTGTGGGAGTCGGCGACCGGTATCCGGAGGGGCTCCGGAAGCGGGGGCGCCGCGTTCTTGTCGGCATCGGAAGGCATGCCCCGATCCTACGAAAGGGACATGCCCTCACGGACCCGCCGACGCCACCGCGCCGGCCGGCCGCAGCCCAGCCGGCCCGCCGGTGGCCGCGCACGGACCGGCCACTGGCCGACCGCAGGCCGACCACAGGCCGACCACAGGCCGACCACAGGCCGATCGCCCGACCCGGCCGTAGCCGCGCGCAGGCCCACCACCGACCTCGGACATCCGTCGACCGCTCACCGACCGGCGGCCCACCGACCAGCCGTCCGCACAGCGCGTGCGGGCGGCCGGCCGGCCGTCAGCCCGGGCGCCCGGGCGCCCGCCCTCGAGCCGTCCGCCGGCCCATCGACCGCTCGCCTCACCGCCGGGCCCAGGCCGACCACCGACCGCCCGCCCGCCGCTCCGTCAGCCCGCCTTGCGGTGGTGGAACGGGTGCAGCAGGTCGGACAGGTGCCAGTGATGGGGCTCCGGCCGGTCGGTCCCCGCCTCCTCCCCGGGCGCGGACTCGGGTGCCGGGTCCTCCGTCACGGGACCTGCCGGGTGCTGGTGCTGGTGCCGGTGCTCGTGTTCGTGCAGGTGGCTCTGTGCGGACGACACCCGGCCCGCCCGCATGATCCGCACGACGTGGCCGTCGCAGTTGCGGCAGCTGGGCCTGGACAGCGGCGACGGCACGACCCGGCCGTCCGCCACGTACAGCACGAACTCGTTGCCGTCGGCGTCCGTGTGGTGCTCTATCTCGAACGACTGCTCCCAGCCGTGCCCGCATCGCATGCAGGCGAAGGAGTACGACTCGTTGACGACGGCGGCAGCCGCGCCGCGGTGGCCGGCCTGCCCTGTGATCTCGCTCATGCCAGCTCCTCGTGTCCGCTGGGCGAAGGGACGGATCCGTCCCCGCCTCCAGTGGACGCCGCCGGCGGCGTCCGCGCAGCAGGCCTGTCGAGTGTTGGAGCCGATTTGGACCGCGCTTGCCCAAGGCTCCCCTGAACGGCAGGTGTCGCTTTGCCTTTCCGGGACGGCCCTTTGCCCCCGCATGGGGCGCGCGCTCATGCGAGATACGCCCTGCTCACAGGGGGTGTGAGCGCCGTCTCGAGACCCGCGCGCGACCTCCCCGCGTCAAGCGCGGCCGCCCGCCCGTCAATCCGCGTGCTTCGCCGCGACCACCGCGTCGAACACCTCGCGCTTGGGCACACCGGCCTCCGCGGCGACCGCCGCGATCGCCTCCTTGCGCCGCTCGCCGGCCTCCTCGCGGACCCGCACCCGCCGCACCAGCTCCTCGGCGCCGATCTCCTCCGCCCCCTTCTCCGGCGCCCCCTCGACCACCACCGTGATCTCGCCGCGCACCCCCTCGGCGGCCCACGCGGCCAGCTCGCCCAGCCCGCCGCGCCTGACCTCCTCGTAGGTCTTGGTCAGCTCGCGGCACACGGCTGCCCGACGCCCGGGACCGAACACCTCCGCCATCGCCGCCAGGGTGTCGTCGAGCCGGTGCGGGGCCTCGAAGTAGACCAGGGTGCGCCGCTCGTCCGCGACCTCCCGCAGCCGGGAGCGCCGCTCGCCCGCCTTGCGCGGCAGGAACCCCTCGAAGCAGAACCGGTCGACCGGCAGCCCGGACAGCGCCAGCGCGGTGAGCACGGCGGACGGCCCCGGCACGGCGGTCACCCGCACGTCCTTCTCCACGGCCGCCGCCACCAGCCGGTAGCCGGGGTCGGACACCGACGGCATGCCCGCGTCCGTGACCAGCAGCACCCGCGCCCCGCCGAGCAGCTCCTCGACCAGCTCGGGCGTACGGGCGGACTCGTTGCCCTCGAAGTACGACACGATCCGCCCGCGGGGTGTCACGCCGAGCGCCTGCGTGAGCCGGCGCAGCCGCCGGGTGTCCTCCGCGGCGACCACGTCCGCGCCCGCCAGTTCCTCGGCGAGCCGGGGCGGCGCGTCCTGGACGTCGCCGATGGGGGTGCCGGCCAAAACAAGGGTTCCAGTCACACCACCCATCCTCTCAAGCCCTCGCGTACGGCCCGCCCCGAGCGTCCCCGCAAGGCCGTTCACGGGCCCGGAAGCAGACGCATACCCCCCGGTACCGCCCATGCACGGGACTCACACAGCCCGGTTCCCTACGATGGCGCGGTGACCAGTACCGCGTCCTCCACGGACCCCCGGCAGGACCTGGCCCCCCACGACCAGCGGCCGTCGTGGCAGTGGCGGCTGCGCCGCTTCGGCTACGCGGCGGCCCCGGCGGGCCCCGCCAGTGACGTACGCGACCGGCTGGTGCCGCCGTACACCCGGCCGGGCACGCGGCTGTGGGCGGCCCTCGGGGTGCCGCACACGCTCGCCGACCGCCTCGAGCGGTGGTCGGGCTGGGGCGGGCCGCTGCTGGTCACGCTGCTGGCGGGCGTGCTGCGGTTCTGGCACCTGGGCAGCCCGAAGGCGGTGATATTCGACGAGACGTACTACGCCAAGGACGCGTGGGCGATCGTCCACCGCGGCTTCGAGGTCAACTGGGACAAGAACGCCAACGACCTGATCCTGAACTCCGGAGGCCACGTCACCCTGCCGTCCGACGCGGCGTACGTGGTGCACCCGCCGGTCGGCAAGTACGTGATCGGCCTGGGCGAGCTGATGTTCGGGTTCAACCCGTTCGGCTGGCGCTTCATGACGGCGCTGCTCGGCACGCTCTCCGTGCTGATCCTGTGCCGGGTCGGGCGCCGCCTGTTCCGCTCCACCTTCCTCGGCTGCCTGGCGGGCACGCTGATGGCGGTGGACGGGCTGGCCTTCGTGATGAGCCGCACCTCGCTGCTCGACGGCGTGCTGATGTTCTTCGTGCTGGCGGCGTTCGCCTGTCTGCTCATCGACCGGGACCGGGCGCGCGCGAGACTCGCCGCCGCGCTCCCGGCCGACGCGGACGGCCGGGTGCGCCCGGACGCCCGCACGGCCGACACGTTCTGGATGATGTGGCGCCCCTGGCGCTGGCTGGCGGGCCTGCTGCTGGGGCTGGCGATCGGCACCAAGTGGAACGGCCTGTTCTTCCTCATCGCCTTCGGTGTGATGACCGTGCTGTGGGACGTCGGCGCCCGCAAGGTCGCCGGGGCCCGCCGCCCGTACGTGGCGGTGCTCAAGTACGACGTGGGGTTCGCCTTCCTGGCCACGGTGCCGGTGGCGCTCCTCACCTACCTGCTGTCGTGGACCGGCTGGATCCTCTCCCCGGCGGACGGCACCGGCGGCTACTTCCGCAATTGGGCGGCGACCGACGGCAGGGGCAGCCACTGGAGCTGGCTGATGCCCGACTGGTGGCGCAGCCTGTGGCACTACGAGCACGAGGTCTACAAGTTCAACGTGGGCCTGTCCTCGCCGCACACCTACCAGTCGAACCCGTGGAGCTGGATCGTCGACGCCCGCCCGGTGTCGTACTTCTACGAGTCCCCCTCGCCCGGTACGGCCGGCTGCCCGGCCGACGCCGGCGACAAGTGCGCCCGCGAGGTCCTCGCGCTCGGCACGCCGGTGCTGTGGTGGGCGGCCTGCGCCGCGCTCGTGTACGTCCTGTGGCGCTGGTTCTTCCGCCGCGACTGGCGGGCCGGCGCGATCGCCTGCGGCGTCGCGGCCGGCTGGCTGCCCTGGTTCAACTACCAGGAACGGACGATCTTCTTCTTCTACACGATCGTCTTCGTGCCGTTCCTGTGCCTGGCCGTCACCATGCTGATCGGCGCGATCATCGGCCCACCCGGCGCCACGGACACCCGCCGCGTCATCGGCACCACCGGCGCGGGCGTCCTGGTCCTCCTGATCGCCTGGAACTTCATCTACTTCTGGCCCCTCTACACGGGCACCGCCATCCCGATCGACTCCTGGCGGTCGCGGATGTGGCTGGATACCTGGGTCTAGTTGGGAAGACACATCGGGAGGGCGTGACGATCGGCCGCGCCCTCCCGGCCGTTGTTGGTCGTTAGTGGTTGCTGCTGGCCGCCCTCGGACGGCCCGGAGACGGCCCGGCTAAGGCACCACCGCAGATACCAGATTGCGCGAGCAGTACGCCCTGGCCAACCGGCGCTCTGGAGGCTCAGTCGTCCCACACCTGCCCCACAGGGGACAGACTTGCTGGGCCTTCGCCCGCTCGCCACACCTCTATAAGCGCCGACGTTCTTGATCGTTTACCCCCTCCCTGGACGCGCGCTTCGTTGCACCTACGTCACTCATGAAGCAGCGCAGCCTGGACCTAGCCCGCGCGCTGCACAGTGAGCGGCATGCCCCGACGGCGCCGATCTGCGGAGGCGGCACAGCAGACTGCGAAGCGCGACTTACCTCGGACCGAGCAGCGCGATCGCTCATTGCCCAGGACTTTTCACCGCGGAGTCGGCCCCCCATCCTCCTACTCGAGCGTCCGGCCACCCTGAGTGCTGCGCCGAACAACGCCGGAGACTGCGCCAGCGTTGACAGCAGCTGCGCCGCATGTAAATATCTACTTACCGGCACACCTCAGGAGTACGCCGGGCAGGGGAGGAAGGAATTAAATGAGCACGCCTATACGCAGGACGTCCCTGGTGAAGGTCGCGGAGTTCGTGGCTTCCAAGGGGGTGGGCGGCAAGTTCAGCAAGCTGGAGCTGTTCGAGGCGGTCCCGGACGTCTCCCAGGCCGACCGCCGCATGCGGGACCTCCGGCCGATGGGCTGGAAGATCGACAACTACAAAGTCAACCCGAACCTCAAGCCGGATGAGTACCTGGTCCGGGAGCTGGGGACGCGGGTCGACCTGGGCGAAACGCCGCCGAAGACCATCCGCAAGAACATCACCGGCCCGAAGCGGCGGCGCATCCTGGAGCGCGACGGCCACATGTGCCAGGTCTGCGGGATCCGCGCGACGCAGGAATTCCCGGACGCCCCCGGCCGCACCGCGGTCCTGACCATCGGCCACATCGTCCCGGTCAACCGCGGCGGCCAGAACAACGACGACAACCTCCGCGCCGAGTGCCAGCGTTGCGGCGACGAGTCCCGTGATATCACCGTGGACCCTCCCACCGGCCAGCAGGTGCTCACCCACGCTTCCCGCGGAAGCCTGAAGGACAAGCGCACCCTCTACGGCTGGATGCAGGCTGGACGGCGCACCCCCTCCGACATCGAGAAGGTGTTCCAGGAGTGGTCCCGGCTGCCCCACTCCGACCGTATGCAGGTCATGACTGCTCTCGCTGAACAGGTCATCAAGGCCCTGGAAAACGAATAGCCCGCCCCGTTGGGCAGGCGGCCGAGGACCGGCTGCCTGCCCAGTGGTGCCACTCAAGAGAGCAGTCATGGCGGCCTGCCCCAGCACCTCACCAGGCAGGAGCAGCCTCTGTCGGTAGCCTGCTGCACACTTCCCTCATGCACGCACCCAGAGTCCAGTGCCCCACGTGCGGCCGCTCAGTAGCCCTCATGCCGACGCGCCGCGCCGGCTACGGCGTGGTCCATGATCATAAGAAGGACCGCCGGTCACTCATCCTGTGTGAAGGCAGCATGCGCCAGATCGCATTCGCAGAGGCCCGCTTCTGGCAGGACGCACTACCCGGAATCGCCGAGACCCACGAACCGGCTCCCACTCTGTTCTAGCTGGCTCCTTTAGCCGGGCTGCGCTCACACAGGCGGACACGCCGGACCTGAACCAATGCGGCGGACACGGGTGCTTGTACTGGTCGACCTGTCGCTCCGTCAAGTTACATAGGAATAAGGATATTTGGCTTGCGCGACCCCTCCGGGTTGTCCGAGACTCCTACGCAGTGACGCGAGACACGCGTGACTGCGCCCTCCTACGAAGCGCCGACTTTCTATGGAGTGCAGCGAGGCCCACCCCCACCGCTCCCGAATGAGCGTCGAGGCCGGACTAGCGCAGTCTGGATGTGATTCGTGACGCTCCCACCGATGCGGGCCGGATCCGCGGAGCGTGGGTGCGAGGGCTGGTGATCGGCGTGCCGGGCTCCCGCGTGCAGTGACACCGTGGGAGACCGACTTCTGCGGTGCAGGGAGCCCGCAAGGAGGCCCTCTCTTGTCGCCGAACACCTCGAACAACGGCGAGCCGACCGTCAACGGCGAGCGGACTGAGCTGTCCAAGCCTCTGCGTCGCGTTCCTTCCATCCCTGACCCCGCTCTGCACAAGGAGCTGCGAGCCGCACTGAAGAAGCGGGGCATGGCGGACCGAGTGGCCGGTGCCATCTCCACGATCTGGACCGACCCGGCTGCCGTGCTGCCCCAGGTGACCAACCCTCAGCGTCGCCGGATCCCGGGCGCCTACCTGCTTGTGATCTCGGGCTCCGTCTACACGTCGCGTCTCGTGCCCGACCCGCTCAACCCTCGCAACGCCGACCACGTGCAGTTCGCACTCGCCCAGGCTGCTGGGGCGCCGCCGGCGACCCTGGTTCCGGCCGTACAGGAAGGGGAAGGCGAGCTGGCTATCCGCGTGGAGAGCCGCGATGCGCTTATCGAACAGGTCGACTGGGCGATCGAGACGACCCGCAACCGCAACAGTCCGCAGCCGGACATCTCCGAGCAGGGCATCATGGACCCGCCGATCGGCGTCGCTACCACCGTCTTCTACGACGGCACTGACGAGAGCCCGACCACGCACATTTTCGTCCGCGAGGGGTCCAGCCGCACTAGCCACGGCCTGTACAACGTGGGCGCGACCGCTGAGGAGGTTCTCTTCTCCCTCCCGCGTAACGCCAGTTCGATGCAGGCCCACATCGACAAGATCAACAGTTACGTCAGCAAGCCCGCAGAGGACATCCTGCGCACCGAGAAGGGCGCGATCCGCTGCGCCGTCACGGACTTCGAACTCATCATCGGCGTAGTGCCGGATGTGCCCGGAGCGGTCGACCTGTCGCAGGCCATCAAGGCCCGTGTGGCCCAGGACCACCTCAACACCAAGGAGCCTTGGACCGACGCGGCCAAGCACACCGCACTCGCCGAAGAGTGCCTGCTCTCTGCCCGCGCCGCAGGCGTCATTCCCAGCGACGCCGAGGCGGACTGGCTGGGCGGGCGCCTCACTCCCAAGGAGGCCGAGGCACGCAAAATCGTTGCGTTCGGGGATGACCGCGCGGCCCGGGCCATTCACCTGTTCACCACCAACGACCCGCAGATCCACAATGCTGTGCGCCAGCCAATCGCCCTGGTCCTCACCAACGAGCCGACTGGCCGCAAGCGCACCCGTGTCACCACCAAGACCAAACTGCCCCTAGCCGTGGAGCTCATCGTCAGAGAGAAGAGGGGAGCTTCGTCCGACGGCGAGCTGACCCGCTTCCGCAAGGTGCTCACCGAGGCCCTTCCAAGCGACCTGCAGAAGACGCCGTGGCACCCCACCAAACGCTCCACGGAGCAGCTGTACCAGGCGGCTCTCAAGGAGATCGAGGAAGCCAAGGACGAACGGCCTGCCGGCATCGAACTGTGGGTGCGCGCGGCGTATGTCCTCGCTAAGCACAACGCCATTAGCGGGCCGCGCCACGATGTGGGAGCCGGCGGTGACCGCCGGAGCGCCGGCGCTGTCATGGAGGCCCTGGCCGACACTGAGCAGGGACTCCGCCACCTGCGCCAGGTGATCGAGGACGACCGGGCCGGGCTCCCGCCCCGCCAAGTCGATGACCAGGGCCAGCCGCGCAAGGACGGCGAGGGCAATGACCTCCCCATCGACAACGACTTCCTGCGCACCAAGCTCGCGCCCAAGGGCGGTCAGACTCCGCCTCCCCTGAGCCCCGACAAGGCTGTGCACGAGCACTATAAGCGTGGTGTGCTTGCCACCAAGGACGCCCTCCGCAGCCTGGAGGCCGAGATGCGCAACCTTGCTGGGCTGGTGGACGACGACGACGTGCCGCTGATTGAACGGGAGGGAAGGTCCCACGCCCGGCTCCTCATGGACAAGCTGCAGAACCTTGCCGCCGAAGCCCAGGACTGGTGGGAGAAGGCAGTGGAGGCCCAGAGCACCTCCCCGTCATCCGCCACCGCCGAGGAGGAAGACGACGAGGACGAGGCCGCCTGATGAAAAAGGCCACCTACATGGCACTCGCGGACCTGTGCGATCCCTACCTACTGTGCCTCATGCCGGAGAGGCTGATGCCCCATCCTGAGGCCATGCCGCCCGCCTCGTGCGCGGTCTACGTAGCGGTCGACGACCGCAGCGCCGTCTGCTATGTCGGCTCCGTGTGTAGGCCCAGCGACGAGCAAGGACTCGGCAGCCACGTCGCTGAGTACCTGACCGACCTGCCAAAGACGGGGAAGTGGGCTGGGGTATACGTCCTCCCTCTCAGGCCTGACACGCCTGAGCCCGAAGTAAGACGCATCGGCGGGGACATCGCCGGATGGCTCCTGCCATACGACCGTGAACGCTGGCCGCAAGCCGGCTAATGAGCGGAGGATCGCTCGGCGGCGGCTGAACTTCTGGCCGCCGCCGAGCACCCTATGTCAGTTCGGCGCATCTAGAGAAAGCTGCACTGGACCGAAAGCAGCAGCTTTACAGCGGGGTTCGCCCACGTCCTGCGACCTGCGCTTCTCCTGACAGCCGACACTGTCGGGGACGCCTGGGGGAACCGAGTCCATGGGCGGGCGACCGCAGCCTTATAAGTTCGGCCTCACCCCGGTGCGGTCATAATCCGCCGCGGCCATGGGGGCCGCACGTGGCTGCCTGTTGTCACCGCTGTTCGTGGTCGTTAATGCACCGGGCAAGACGTCCAATGGCTGACCCGGTCGGCCCAGCCCCACCAGGCATGCCGGTCCGCGCTTGCAGAGCTGCGCACCGCTGTTCTCTTCGACGGAGAATCCAGACAGATCTCAGTCGACCGTCTGGCTCGCTGGTTGGCTGAATGGATTGCAGACTGTGCAAAGTTTATGCTTCTGCGGATCATATTCTTCCAGTCCGTCAATCCTGACGGCAGATTCCCTGAACCTGCACTCTTCTGTGTGGAGAGTCTTGGTTCGAGTATTTAGAAAATAAGACACGCTCAGGATTTGCGATATCCCGAAGGGAAGGGAGATTGTTTTACTCCATTCGACGTATCCTGGTGTCGCGCGAACATCCTCGAAGAGGGGCCATTCAAGCACATCCTCCGAGCTAAGATCGCCACTCCCATGCATTTTCTTCATCAGCTGAAACGCCTCATCGTCCTCTCCTAGCAGACACATCTTTGCCAGCTTAAACCTGTCCTCCAAGGCAGAGGTGTCCCATTGCTCCACTTCTTGCTGGACGGCCTTCCGGTTATCTCTCTTTAGGGCAATCCACCCGTTGACCTTGAAGAGCAGCTGGTCTTCGTACCCCGTAGCAATCTTCGCCCCAGCCGCGCACAGATGCTTAACCAGGTCTTGCTCCCGCTCCTGGAGCCGACTGTATGTAAGACTGTGTAGATTACTCAGGATGGTACTGTCGTGATCTCTGGCAAACTTCATGCCGATCGAACTTGCTAGTAGCACCCCGAAAGCCAGGATCGAATCCAGGGTGGCATGAACGTAGACTTCATTCGTCTTGAGCCTGTCTCCCACCTTGATGTCCCTGGCATTTGTCGTGGCGGATACAGACGCTACATACCTGTGGGACGCTATTCCCCCCGCGTGCACCAATACGTGGCGACGCTGGAATATTTCCTGCACTGCCGGCCAATCACTGCACAGATCTTCGAATTTAATATTCAACTTGTCGATGCAGAATTTACGCCAATCCGCCACGCTGCCAAACATCAAATCATCGACCCTCCTGGAGATTGCCAAATTGACAGCCTCTTCGATACTGGAGAGCCCTTTAAGGTCTCGAAGTGAGAACTCTTTCTCCTTCTCTTTAGACATAGCTTCCAGCGCTTGAGGGGAAACCTTCAGGAAGGAAGAGATCAGCGAGGCGAATAGGACTTCGAATGAAGTTACAGCTGAAACAACAGTAGATTCGAGCAGGAAGTCAATCCTTGGCGGTCGCCTTAGCATGGAGTGTACATCTGTGGCCAGCTTTGGCGCCCAAGGCTTGCCCTTGAATTTTTCCCAGATTGAGTTTAGGAGTGTGAGCTGCCATGGGTGGTCGTCAGGACCGTCTCCTGCCGTCTTGAATAGCTCAAAGAAGTCGTCCAGCTCTTCGTCTGTCAAATATTTGAGCTGGCTCACAAATTTCTTCACAACCGATTCCGGTCTATCTTCGGCGAGAATTACAGGAGTGGCCAAGTTGATGATGTCACGAGCTGCTTCGATTCGGTCGACGAAATCGTCGATGGCGATATCGACGGTAGCTGCAAATTCTTCCTTGGAGCTCCCCACTTGATCTCCTCGCTCTGAAGGATAGGTCGGGAGTATTGTGACATGAGTCACTGCTCCGCAACACAAGGAATCGGAGATTGGTAGAGCAGGTTTGGCCGGTGGCCTGCCGGTCCGTAGTCGAGCAGTATCAGGGGTGCCGTGCCCTGGTGGGCAACTCGGGCAGGCTTTGGACCTGCCCGGCAATGTGCCCGAGTGGCCCTGGTTTGCTCGACGCGGGACCCGGACCCGGGACGTGGCTAAGGCCATGGAGTTGACCGGCCTCAGCCACAGAGGGTTTCCCTAGTCTGCCCACCGCACGTAGTGCGCGGCCCCGCAGCCAGCCGGGACACGACAGGAGGCAGGCCGTGCCGCAGAGGCGGAGCGCGCTCGCGCCGTACGGGTCTTGATGGGGTAGCAAGTTCTACCGCGTTCCCCTTCTAGCTCTCTCCCGCTCGGTTCCTGCCAGCAACAGCCCTCTGGTGCAGCACGGCTGCCCCAAGACTCACACGCTGTCAGTGGTCGCCTCTACGCTTCCGCCATGCGTAAAGGTTCGATCACACGAGGTGCTGTGCTCAAGGCCATCACAGAGCACAACGAGCTTGGCCGGACCGCGTTCCTGGCCAAGTACCGCTTCAGCGAGTCCCGCTCATATCTCCTCCTCCATGAGGGGCGGGAGTACGACTCGAAGGCCATCGCAGGCGTGGCCCACAAGTGGGACCACGGCCGCGCGTTGCTGCCGGAGGAGTTCAGCGGCGGGAAGGACCACGCCGCGGCGTGGCTCAAGCGGGCTGGATTCGAGGTCAAGGCCGTGAAGAACCCCGACTGGGCGCGCGATGAAATCATTCTGGCCTGCGACCTCGTGATGACCAATGGATGGAAGGGACTCGACGCGAACGACCCGCGCGTCATCGAACTGTCCAGCCTCCTGCAGGTCATGCCGATCCACGCTGAGGCCGACCGCAACGAGAAGTTCCGCAACCCCAACGGGGTGGCCCGCAAGACGTTCGACATCGCCACGCGCCACCCGGACTACCGGGGCAAGCCCACCAACGGCGGTGCTCTCGATGTCGCGGTACTGAACGAGTTCCGCGCCAGGCCGACCGAGATGTCTGAAGTGGCTCGGCTCATCCGCCAGGGCATCGCCGCGGGAGACCTCCAGACACCGCCACTGGACGAAGAGGAGGACCTGGACGACTACAGCGCCCCCGAAGGCCGGTTGCTGATGAGCCGACACATGCGCCGTGAGCGGAACCAGGGGCTGCGGAAGAAGAAGATCACCGCGGTTCTCAAGAAGGGCGGAACGCTGGCCTGCGAGGCATGCGGCTTCGACTTCGAGGAGGTCTACGGCGACCGCGGAAGCGGCTACATCGAGTGCCACCACGTCGTCCCCCTGCACGAGGCCGGCGAAAGCCAGACCAGGCTCAGTGATCTGGCACTCATCTGCGCAAACTGCCACCGCATGATTCACCGCCTCGCTCCCTGGCCAACTCCGACAGAACTGCGGAGCCTCATCCAGAGCCGCCGTAACGCCGGGGCCCGCATCCCCGCCCAACAGACTGCGGAAGCCGTCCAGCCCTCCACTGACCGGCCGTAGCCCTCCCAAACCCAGCTGTTCCCTACAAGTGGGAAGCCACGAGGATTCCGGCGGCCAGTCAGCTTTCAAGCGCGACCGGCAAGACTGGGAGACAGAAGAGACCGCTAAATTGGTAGATACCCCACAGCTTCCACCCGAGTCAGCTGTCTACAGTGCTGAAGTCCGACCCCAGTCAGGGTTCCCATTCTCGTCGCGCCGCTCCGCTTCCAGTCCCAGGTAGCGGGGACCCTGACCGGTGGTCGTGCCGGCCGGGCGCTGGTAGAGCGCGCCGGACCGACGGTGGGGGAGGTCAACAGTCCTTAGATGCTTGAAGCCCTGCCTCTCGTAGTACCGCCCAAGCCTCGCGTTGGTTTTCCAAGCATCGACACGCAGCCACTCTTTTCCAGTCTTTGCTGCCTTTTCAGAGGCCCAATCGAGCATCGCTGCGCCTAGAGCGTTACCGCCGACGGCAGGGCACACGATAATGCGGTGCGCATATAGGGCACTTCCCGGCGCATCACCTGGGGTCCAGAACTCGGGATCTGCGAAATCGTCTACCGTGATCGTGCCCAAGTACTCACTGCCGTCAACGGCCATGTATGCGTGACCATGCTCGATATCGCGGATGATGGCCGCCATATTGGGCGCATACTGCCACTGGTCGATGCCTTGAGACTTCAGCCATCGGGCAGCCTCCGTCCACATGGCCCCGATCACTTCCGCTTCACTATGAGCAGCGGGCCGGATGGTGACATCATCACGCATTGGGTTTGCCTGCTCCCAGCTCATAGCGAAGGACGTTGCGGTCTGTCGGCATTGCTGTGATCGTGACGCGTACGGGGCGCTCGTCGGTGTAGCCGACGCGCGTCCTGACCAGCAGGGGAATCCCTGCTTCTACGGCCAGCTCTTCGGCTTGCTTCGGGTTGGGCATCACCGCCGTGACGTCGTCGACATAGCGCGTCTGCGTATAGCCGATTGACGCCATGTAGGCAATAACTCCCTCCGGAATGTCCGCCGGCTCTGCAATCGGGGTGTTCTTCACCAGTTCGTGAGGGTAATACGAATCTTCGGACGACCACGGTTGGTCATCCACGAAACGCAGGCGTCGCCGAACGAGAACAAGTTCCCCTGGTTGAATTTCAAGGTGCTGAGCCACGTTGGGATCAGATTTTTCGATGCTCACCGCGATTTTCTGGCTTGGCGTGCGGCCTTGTTCACGAATGTCCTGCACCCACGCATCGACTCCGGCCGCCAGACGCCTGTTGTGATCCTCCGAGCGGGAGGAGTTGTAAACCAAGACGTCTTGCCGATGGACCATGTACGCCCGGCCCTGACTCGCGAAGACGAGCCCTTCCGCAACGAGGCGCTGAAGTCCGAGACGGACGGTGTTTCGGGAGGCGTCATAGATCTCCATCAGCCTCCGCTCACTGGGCAGCTTGCTGCCCGGGGGGTACTCCCCGCTCTCGATCTTCGCCCGCAGGCTGGCCGCCAACTGCATGTACAGGGGGTCTGAGCGCGTCGCCATAGCCCCATCATGCCCCACTAAGCCCACTGGTTGGTACGAGCAGAACCAAAGTGCTTGACGGCTCACACCAGAGGGTGCACCATCATGGCAACTGGTTGGTACCAGCAAGACCAGAGGAACCAATCTGCGTTGTATGGCGCCCGGAGGAAAGCCCGCAGGGGTGAGTACGAAGGAAGCGCTCGTTGGTTGAGAACTCAACAGCGTGCCGAGGGAACCCCGTCCCACCTCAGCGACGAAGAGGACGGGCGTGCGCGGTCCTGACCCGCGCGCGGTACAGCGCGACCTCAGCCTCTCCGCAGCGTCACAACGCTGCGGCCGGTTGCCTCCGCTGCTCGTCTCGTACGAGCAGTGCTGAGGGGAGCCGGAATCTCCGACCCCAACGGCGAGCGGCTCCCGGGTGGCACCCCGGGAGCCGCGTTCGGGCCGTTGCCACCTGCAAGGGAGAACCACGACCCATGAACGACATCGTCACTGTTCAGGACGCTGTTACCGCGTTCGCCGACTGGATCGAGCCGTCGGACGCGGAGCTGAACGCGATCGAGCGGGAGATGCCCGTGATTCTCGCGGACGTAGACCTGCTGGACGCGCAGATCATCATGCTGGACCGCACGCCGTCCGAGCTGGACGCCCAGCGCATCCGCCGCGCTCGCCGCCGCCTGCTCGCTGCGCGGCGGGAGCTGACCAACCGCACCGCCGCCAGCACGAGCCAGCCGGGAGGTGCCGCGTGAAGACCAAGACTGTGCTGCCCGCCGTCGCGATGACGGCGGTGTCCATGGTCCTCACGCTGGCCGTGGTCGTGATGTGGCTCGGTAGGGCCGTACCGTGGCCCGTCGCGCTGGTCGTCGGTCTCGGGATCGACGGGGGCTGGCTGGCCACCCTCGCCTACGAACGCCGCCTCGCCGCCCAAGGTGATCACAGCCACGCGGTGACCACCGTCGGCTGGTGCTTCGGCCTGGTCGCGGCCTGCGTCCTGGTGGCCCACGCCCTCACCACCGACGGCTCCGCCGCAGCCTGGCTGGCCGTCGCCTGGCTGCCCGTCGCGGCCAAGGCCCTGTGGCTGGTGCACGGGCTGTGGGAGCGCACGGCGCTCACCCCGGCGGCACTGGACGCCATCCGAGGTATCCAGCAGGAGGCCCGCGACGAGGCGGCCGTGGCCCGTGCCCGGCTGCGAGCCGAGGCCACAACCGAGGAGACCCGGCTGACAGCCGTGACGCAGGCCGGGGCCCGCGTCGCGCGCGTACAGGCCAAGACCTCTCAGACCCTCTCGCGGGCGTGGTCGACGCTGGAGACGGCACGGGCCGGTGAGGGCACCGGCAGGGCGCTGACCAGCGTGACGGCCCCCGTCACGCCCGGCGTCACGCCCCTTTGGGAACTGCCCGTCTGGGGCCCCACCCAGCCGGTTCCGGCGCTCTCCCTGGAGACGTCACCGGCGCTCACTGACGCGGCGCTGGACGCGCTGGTGGACGAGATCCGGCACAGCGAGGATCCGGCGCTGTCGTACCGGGAGATGGCCGCGCGGTTCCGCGCAGCCGGCCACTCCGCCTCTGAGGTCCGCCTGCGGGCCGCCTGGAAGCGCGTGGCCTGATGGGGACGCTGCCGGTGTTCCGGTGGCGCCTGGCCCCGGACGGCTACGCCACCCGCCGCCAACTCCGCGCCCGCGGGCTACGGCCCGGCGGTCAAGGCGTGGCCGCGCAGCTCGAACGGCCCCGCCGCCGTCGGGCGCCGCTGGTCGCCTACCTGTACCGCGTCGACCTGGCCAAGCCGGTCCGGCCGATGACCCTGGCGAGGCGCGCGGCCCTGGACAAGGCCAACGCCGCCCGCCGCACCTGCCCCGAGTGCCGACGGGATGCCGGATACGTCATCCCGCCCTCGCTCGGCATGTGCGTTCCCTGCGCCTTCCCCGACACCCCCAGCTCGTTCGACGACGACACCCCGAGGAGGGGCTGACCATGGGCAAGCCCGACACGCGCCGGATCGACCGCGCGATCCGGGAGACCAACCGCAAGCTGGCCGCCGTCCGCGAGAAGGAGATGTGGCCGCTGGACGGCCGCGAGCGTCGCGCCATCATCGCGGCGATGGCCGGCGGCTCCTACCGGGTGCTGCGGGGCCGCAGCACCGACCGAGCCGACCGCCGCCTTGAGTCGGCGTGGAGCGCGGCGGAGACCCGGCTGATCGCGGAGATCACCGCGTTGCAGAGCGAGCGGCAGCGGATCGTCACCGAGGCCGCCGCCGCCAAGGCCGCCAAGAAGTCCTCCGGCTGGTGGTGACCGCGCGCCCCGTCCGCGCCGCCGCCTGGCCCACACCTGCACCGCTCGCCTGTTCGGGGTGGCCGCTCCCTTCCGCGTGCCTGGCCGCCCCGGCCCCCCTCAACTTCCGCCCCGATCGGGGCAGTCAGGAGCGCCCTCCGCATGTCCGAGAACGTCGTTCACCTGCACAAGCACACCGAACCGCCCACCGTGACGACTCTGACCGTGGTCCCCGACCCGGCACCGGTCCCGCCCGTACCGCTGTGGATCCGCTCCGGACGCGCGATCCGCACGGCCATCACCCACGAGACCACCAAGACGACGGCCCGCGCGATGGCCCGGCACAGCCTGTACGTCGCCGGCGGGGCGAGGATCGTCGCCAAGCGCACCTGGGACGGCCGCACCGCCGCCCGCTACGAACGCATGCTCCGGGCGGCCGAGGCCGCCGGGAACTTCGAGGCTGCGGCGGAGTGGGAGGAGCGCGGGCAGCGCTTCCGCGAGGCCCGCCACCGCCGCCGTATGGACCTGCTGCACTCCCCGCTGGACGCCGCCAAGGGCGCGGCCGTCAGCGCCGGCATGGGCATCGGCGGCCTGGTCCTGCTCGGCATCGCCATGGCCATCGCCACCAAGGACGCCACCGAGGTCGTCACGCCGCTGATGGCGGTCACCAAGTTCATCAACCTGATGATCACGATCGTGCGCGTGGTCTGGGGGCCCGCGATCTCGGTCGGCCCATTCCTCGCGCTGCTCGCCCTGTGGTCGGTCGGCGCCCACCAGAAGGCCGCACCGAACTGGGCACTCCCGGCGAACATCCGCAACGGCGAGGGCGAGCCCATCACCCCCTCGATCGTGGTCAAGGCCCTGCGTGACCTGGGGATTCCGGCGCTGCGCAACGCCATCAAGGAGATGGGCGACGCCGGCGCCTCCATGCTGTCCCCGATCCGGATCGCCGGATGCGGGGTCGAGGTCGACGTGACCTTGCCCTCGGGGGTGTCGACGATCGAGGTGCAGAACCGGCGCCGCAAGCTCGCCGAGAACCTCACCCGGCACGAGCACGAGGTGTTCATCACCATCCCGACCGCCGCCCGAACGGTCCGGCTGTGGATCGCCGACTCCGGAGCGCTCGATGAGCCGATCGGGCCGTCTCCGCTGGTCACCGACGAGACCCTGACCGCCGACTACGCCAAGGGCAAGGCGCCGTGGGGTCAGGACCTGCGCGGAGATGCCGCCGCCCTGAGCCTGTATCAGCGGCACCTGCTGGTGACGGGTCTGTCCAACCAGGGCAAGACGGCCGCGCTGCGGGCGCTCGCGCTGTGGCTGTCCCTGGACCGCTCGGTGCAGTTCTGGCTTGCCGACCTCAAGGGCGCCGGCGACTGGCGGCACTTCGACGGCATCGCCTCCGTGCTCATCCAGGGGCCGACCGATGACCACGTCATCCAGGCCACCGAGATGGCCGAGAACGCGGTCACCGAGATGAACCGCCGCCTGGATGTCCGGCAGAAGGACCCGGCCGCGAAGTTCCCGCCGCTGATCGTCCTGGTCGACGAGGCGCAGGTGGCGTTCATGTGCCCGGCCAAGGACGAGGACGGCCGCCCCTACGGCGGCTCCAAGGCCACCTCGCGGTACTTCATGGCCGTACGCAAGATCCACAACCAGGGTCGTGCGGTCGACGTGCTGATGTGGCAGGGCACGCAGGACCCCACCGACCAGAACCTTCCCAAGCTCGTGCGCGAGGGCGCCCACACCCGCGCCTCCCTCGCGCTGGGCACCGAGCAGCAGTCGCGGATGGCTCTGGGGGACAAGGCCGTCAACGGCGGCGCCGCCCCGCACCTGCTGAGGCAGGGCCTGGACAAGGGAACCCTGGTCGTCGCCTCCGACGGCATCGCCATCCCCGCCGGGCAGGCGTCCATCACGGTGCGCACGCACTTCATCGACGACGACGCAGCCGAGGCCATCGCGGAGCGCGCCAAGGCGCTGCGCGACGGCGTGACCACCCTGCACGTGGTCGACGAGGGCGAGGAGCGAGACCCGCTCGCCGACATCGCGTCTGTGATCGGCACCGCTGCACGGGTGCGGACCAAGGACGTCCTGGCGCGCCTGGCGACGCTCAGCGAGGACGCCTACGGCAAGTGGTCGTTCATCGACCTCAAGCGTGTCCTGGACGCGGCCGGCGCGGAGCCGTACAAGTCCGACGGCGTCATGGTCGTCGCCCGTGACCGCGTCGCCGCCGCTCTCGCCAACCGCGACGGCGACGGTTCCGCTTCCGCCGCCGAGTGACAGGGAGCCGACCCCGCCCGGGTCAGGGAGGCAGGGAGAACTCCCTGAATGCCTCCCTGACTCGCCTCCCTGGCCCTGACCTGCGCAAATGATCGTTCAGGGAGTCAGGGAGGCTCGCAGGTCAGCACCCCCGAAACCCCCTCCACAGCCACCCCTACAGGGGGTGGTTCCGCCTCCCTGGCCAAGCGCCGGAAGGGATTCCGCATGTACCCCGACAGCACCGGCCGCGCGCCCGCCGAACGGGCCGTGGAAGTCCACCACCCCACCCCCATCACCCCCGCCGTACCCGTCGCGACGCCGCTCGTGCCCGTCCAGCCGGGCACGGTCCCGGCGGTGGCGAGCGTCGTCCTGCCGGACGGCCGTGTCGTCACCGGCTACGCCATCGAGCCGGCCAAGCCGGAACCGGTCACGACCAAGTCGGCCGTCTCCCGCGCGGCCGTCAACGTCGCGCTTGGAGGCGTCGGTTTCCTCGCGGTGTGCGGCGGTCTGCTGCTGCTGACCACGTCCATCGCCGCACTGACCGCGCTGATCACCCAGCTCATCATCCTCGCGGCCGTCATCTTCGGCGGATGGATCGCCGTGCAGGTCTTCGGCACCGGCAGCCACGGGGGCGGGACCACGGTCAACATCCGCAAAGCGACCTTCAAGCGCAACCACTTCCACGGCTGACCAGGAAGGAAGCCATGTTTGAGATCCGTATCATCTGCGCCAACGAGGACGTTCCCCGCGTCGCTCAGGCCGTCCTCGGCTCCGTCGACGCGGTGTCCGTGCGCCGCTTCCCCACCCGCGACGGCGACCGGACGCGCCTGTACATCACCGCCGACCACCGCAAGCCGCATCAGGACTGCCCCGGGTGCGACGGCGACGGCCTGGCCCTGTGGTTCCTGCCCGACGGAGGCCAGGAACAGCGCGCCTGCACTGGCCTGAGCACCGAGGCCCTGCACGCCGCCGGGCTCACCCAGGGATCGAGCCAGCGCGAGCCCTGGCAGCGCACCACCGACCACTAGCTACGCCAAGGGCGGCCCCTCCGTCTCGCCAAAGTCGCGGGGCCGCCCTTGTCAGCCAGCATCCGTTCAAGGAACTGGAGACATCCAGGATGACTCAACCCACCCGTATCCGGCGAGTGCCCGCCCGTCGGCCGCGCCTACTGGACCTGTTCTGCTGCCAGGGCGGCGCCGCCAAGGGCTACGCCGACGCAGGGTTCGACGTGACCGGCGTCGACATCGCCCCGCAGCCGCGCTACCCGTACCGGTTCGTCCAGGCGGACGCTATCGCCTACGTGCGGGAGCACGGGGCCGCGTTCGACTTCATCCACGCCTCGTGCCCGTGCCAGTTCTACAGCGACACCCAGCGGCTCATGGGCAACGACCACCCCGACCTGATCGCTCCCACCCGCGCCGCCCTTAAGGCCACGGGACGGCCCTACGTCATGGAGAACGTGCGCGGGGCGGTCCCGCACCTGCACCACCCAGTGATGCTGTGCGGCGCCATGTTCGCTCTGGAGACCTACCGCCACCGGTACTTCGAGGCGGGCGGCTGGACCCTCACCGCGCCGCCGCACCCCGTCCACACGGCACCGGTCGCCAAGATGGGCCGCCCCGTCCCGCCCGGCCATTACGGCCAGTTCGTCGGCAACTTCTCCGGCGTCGACCTGGCCCGGAAGGTGATGGGCGTGCCGTGGATGAACCGCGACGGCATCCGCGAGTGCATCCCACCCGCCTACACCCAGCACATCGGCCGCGCCGCGCTCGCCCACCTCGCCCCCGCGCTGGAGGTGGCGGCATGAGCGAGCACCTGATGCGCGCCGCCCTGGAGGCGGCGGAGCGCGGCTGGCACGTCTTCCCCCTGGGCCCCGGCAGCAAGGTCCCTGCCCTGCACGGGGAGAAGAGCTGCACCGGCACCGGTGAGTGCGCGGACGGGCATCTGAAGTGGGAACAGCGCGCCACCATCGACCCGGACCGTATCCGAGCCGCCTGGTCGCGGGCGCCGTTCAACGTCGGTATCGCCACCGGCCCGTCCGGGCTGCTGGTCGTCGACCTGGACACGCCAGAGCACAAGGGCAGTTCGGGCGCGCCTGACGGCGCGGCGACCTTCGGGGCGCTCTGCGAGCGCGCCGGGCACGCCGTCCCCACCACCTACCGGACCCGGACCCCCAGCGGCGGGACGCACCTGTACTTCACCGCCCCGGATGGCGTTCGGCTGGGTAACACCGCGGGCACCGTGGCGGATGCGGTCGACA
>NZ_JBEXZD010000065.1:0-44963 GCF_040628575.1 Streptomyces sp. NPDC006393 | reverse complement strand
GAGCCGTCCCTGCCATCCGACCGCACATAAGGAGACGCTCTCGGATGAGCCCCGTCGAGTACAAGCCTGAACGGCCCCGCACCTTGGTCCGCGACCCTGCACCCCCGGGCTCTGCCCACCCGCCGACCCGGCTCGGCGGGCTCGGAAGTGGCCTCCGGGGGGGCTTCGCCCCTGTGCCCCGGGGCTCTGCCCCCCTGCCGGCCCGGCTCGGTGGGCTCGGAAGTGGCCCGCCTGGGGCTCCGCCCTGAACCCCGGCGGGGGTTCCGCCCCCTGCACCCCCGGGCTCTGCCCACCCGCCCACCCGACTCGGTAACTCCAGAAGTGGCCCCCCGGGGCTCCGCCCCGGACCCCCGCGGGGGCCTTGCCCCCTGCGCCCCTGGCCCGGCCCGGGCTTCGTCCCCCGGAGCCCCCCCGCAGCCCCTCCGACCTCAGCCCTGCCGGTGGCCGCCACCCCCGAAACGTGTTGTGAGGAAGTCCTCGAAGGTTCGCTTGCCCACGGTCTGAGTGGGAGTGAGGTGGCCGCCCTCGCGGAAGGCTCGGTAGGTCCGGCCGGCCAGGGGGACGGTCAGTACCGGGCGGCGGCGGGCCGTGGCCTTCAGGTAGGCGCGGGCGAGGGAGTCGAAGGTGCGGACCTCCGGGCCGCCCATGTCCGGGACGCGGCCCGCCGGTGCGGAGGTGGCCAACTCGGCGAGTCTCGCGGCGACTTCGGCGACCTCGATCGGCTGGTCGCGCACGCCCGCCGGGAGCAGCATGACCGGCGGCTTGGCCAACGCCCGGAACAGAGTGGCCAGCAGGTCGTGGAACTGGGTGGTCCGCAGCACCGTCCAGCCCAGGCCCGATTCCTCGATCAGCTTCTCCACGGCGTGCTTGGTCTCGTAGTAGCCGAGCGGGACCCGGTCGACCCCCACGATGGAGATGTAGACCAGGTGGCCCACCCCCGCCCTGCGCGCCGCCGCGATCAGATGCGCGGCCGCCTCCTCGTCGCCGCCCCTGGGCGAGCTCGCGCAGTGCACGACCGAGTCCACGCCCGCGACCGCCGCGTCCAGCGCGGGACCGCCCTCACGCAGATCGACGGCGTACGGCTCGGCGTGCCGGCTGAGCACCCGCACCTCGTGTCCGTCCGTGCGCAGCCGCTCGACGACGAGCCGGCCGAGCGTTCCGGTGCCGCCGGTCACCAGGATCATGGTCATGCTGTTCCGTCCCTCCGGACACTCCGGACATCGGCGCTCCCAGGTGAGCGCCCCTCGTCAGCCATTCCCGCTTGCCCGGGATCATCATCACCCGCGGTCGCGCCATCGGATGGCCGCATACACCTGATCGCCGCGCAGATCGTGCGTGCGGTGCGGCGGGGGAGGGCAGCCGTGGGCAGGCGTGAACTCGCCCCCGGCGCGGAGATGTTGACGGTTGACGCTTTGGTCTAGTCCTTTTAGTGTCTGACACCTGCACAGGCTGGTCCGGCGGCGGTGACGACGGCCCTTGCCCGCCGCCGGACCTTTCAATCGGTCAGGCTCCCCTCCGGTCGCGTGCGTCGCTCCAGTCGCGTCGCGGTCGTGTGCCGGTCGTGTGCCGGTCGCGGTGGCGGCCACGTTCACTCGAGCGGCGATGCACTCTGTGAGCGAACCCACACCGTTCGTCTGTATGGACGCCGAGTGCGCGTGGCAGACTGGCTTCGTACCAGTAGCAGCGCACTCCGGGGTCGGTGAAAGTCCGAACCGGCGGTTACAGTCCGCGACCCGGTCGCTTCCAGCGGCCGGTTGACCAGGTGGAATTCCTGGACCGACGGTTAAAGTCCGGATGGGAGGCAGTGCGCGGCGAGCGGGCACCCATGTGTGCGCGCCGCCGTCTACGGGCTCGCCCTCACGGCGAGTTGCCGTCGGCGTCGCCGTACCGAGTGTTCTCGTTCGTGTCCTCTGTCGTCATCGACAGCCCCGGAGTCCGTGCCCGAAGAGGCAGGAGGACCCGGGAAGTGTTCACCGGAATCGTCGAAGAGCTGGGCGAGGTCACCGTCGTCGAGAACCTTGGCGACGCCGCTCGCTTCAGGCTCCGCGGCCCCGTCGTGACCCAGGGCGCACAGCACGGCGACTCCATCGCCGTGAACGGGGTCTGTCTCACCGTCGTCGAACACGAGGGCGACGAGTTCACCGCCGACGTCATGGCGGAGACCCTCAAGCGCTCAAGCCTCGGCGTCCTCGCCGTCGGCTCCCGCGTCAACCTCGAACGCCCCACCGCCGTCGGCGCGCGCCTCGGCGGGCACATCGTGCAGGGACACGTCGACGGCACCGGCACGATCCTGGAGCGCACGCCCTCCGAGCACTGGGAGATCGTGAAGATCTCGCTTCCGGCGGACCTCGCGCGCTACGTCGTCGAGAAGGGCTCCATCACCGTCGACGGCATCAGCCTCACCGTCGTCGACGCCGGCGCCGACCACTTCACCGTCAGCCTCATCCCCACCACCCTCGCCCTGACCACCCTCGGTCTGAAGCAGCCCGGCGACCCGGTCAACCTCGAGGTCGACGTCGTCGCCAAGTACGTCGAGCGGCTGCTCGGCGACCGTGCGCAGGGGGCCGGCAAGTGAACTGGCTGAACTCCGAGGCCTTCACCCTCCTGGGCCAGCACATCAAGTGGTCCGACATGATCGGCAACGTCATCGGCCTGCTCGGCCTGGCGTTCGGCTGGCGCCGCTCCATATGGAGCTGGCCCACCCAGTTCCTGTCCGGCCTGATCCTCTTCGCCGCCTTCGCCACCGCCCATCTCTCCGGCAGCGCCGGCAAGCAGATCGTCGTGATGGTCGTCGCGGTCTACGGCTGGTGGCAGTGGAACCGCGGCAAGGACCAGGCGGCGGACGGCCACATCGCCGTACGGTTCGCCACCTGGCGCGAGCGGGCGGTCCTGCTCGGCGCCGCCGCCGTCGGCACGGTCGCGGTCGCCGCCCTGTTCAAGGCCTACCCGTCCCTGTCCTGGGACCCCTGGCCCGACGCCTACATCTTCGTCGGCACCATCGTCGCCATGTACTCCCAGGCGCGCGGCATGGTCGAGTTCTGGTTCGCCTGGCTGCTCGTCGACGTCGTCGGCGTCCCGCTCAACTTCGCCAACGGCTTCGCCTTCTCCGGCTTCGTCTACGTCATCTACGGCGCGCTCGTCCTGTGGGGCATGCGCGACTGGTGGCTGCGCTCCCGCCGAGCCGCGCAGCCCGTCCCGGAAGGAGCGCCCGCATGACCGCGGCACCCATCCTCTACAGCACCGACGCCTACGGCACCGACACGGCCGAGGACTTCACGCTCGACCCGGTCGAGCAGGCCATCGCGGACATCGCGGCCGGCCGCCCCGTCGTGGTCGTCGACGACGAGGACCGCGAGAACGAGGGCGACCTCGTCATCGCCGCCGAGAAGGCGACCCCCGAGATCGTCGCCTTCATGATGAGCGAGTGCCGCGGCCTGATCTGCGCCCCCATGGAGGGTGAGGAACTCGACCGGCTCAGGCTGCCGCAGATGGTGGAGGACAACACCGAGTCGATGAAGACCGCCTTCACGGTCTCCGTCGACGCCTCCGCCGCCCACGGCGTCACCACCGGCATCTCCGCCGCCGACCGCGCCACCACCCTCCAGCTGCTGGCGAGCGGCACGGCCGAGCCGACCGACCTCGTCCGCCCCGGCCATGTCTTCCCGCTGCGCGCCAGGCCCGGCGGTGTGCTCGTCCGCGACGGCCACACCGAGGCCGCCGTCGACCTGGCCCGGCTCGCGGGGCTGCGCCCGGCCGGCGCGATCGTCGAGATCGCCGGCGAGGACGGCCGGATGCTGCGCCTGCCCGAGCTGATGGTCTTCGCCCGCAAGCACGGTCTGACGATCATCTCCATCGCGGACCTGATCGCCTACCGGCGCGGCGGCGAGTCCCCCGTCGGCGAGCCCACCGTCCGCCGCGAGGCCGAGGTCAGCCTGCCCACCCGGCACGGCGTCTTCACGGCGTACGGCTACCGCTCCACCGCCGACGGCGTCGAGCACGTCGCCCTCGTCCACGGCGAGATCGGCGACGGCGAGGACGTCCTGGTCCGCGTCCACTCCGAGTGCCTGACCGGCGACGTCTTCGGCTCGCTGCGCTGCGACTGCGGCCCCCAGCTCGACGCCGCCCTGGAACGCATCCAGGCCGAGGGCAGGGGAGTGGTGGTCTATCTGCGCGGCCACGAGGGGCGCGGCATCGGCCTGATGTCCAAGCTGCGGGCCTACGAGCTCCAGGAGCGCGGCCGCGACACGCTGGACGCCAACCTCGAACTCGGGCTGCCCGCCGACGCCCGTGACTACGGCGCCGGCGCGCAGATCCTCGAGGACCTCGGGGTCACCGGCGTCCGCCTGATGACCAACAACCCCGACAAGACCGAGGCGCTGCTGCGCCACGGCATCAAGGTCACCGGACGGGAGCCCATGCCCGTCCAGGCGGGCGAGCACAACCTGCGTTACCTGCGCACCAAGCGGGACCGGATGGGGCACGACCTGCCCTGGCTGGACACCCCGGCCCCGGCGGCCCCCACGGCCGCGACCGCCGCGGCTTCCGTGGCCGCGACCGCGGCCACCTGCGGCAACCAGTAGGACCAGCGAGACCAGTAAGACCAGTAGGACCAGGAACCGAGGAGACACGTGAGCGGCAAGGGTGCACCGGAACTGTCCGTCCGGAACGTCGGGGACCTCAGGGTCGCCGTCATCGCGGCACAGTGGCACGAGAAGGTGATGGACGGACTGGTGGACGGCGCCCTGCGCGCCCTGCACGAGCTGGGGATCGACGAGCCGACCCTGCTCAGGGTCCCCGGCAGCTTCGAGCTCCCGGTGGTGGCGAAGGTGCTGGCGGGCCGCGGCTACGACGCGATCGTGGCCCTCGGGGTCGTCATCCGCGGCGGCACGCCGCACTTCGACTACGTCTGCCAGGGCGTCACAGGCGGCCTGACCCAGGTGTCGGTCGAGACCGGCGTGCCCGTCGGCTTCGGGGTGCTCACCTGCGACACCGAGGAACAGGCCCTGGACCGGGCCGGGCTGGCGGGTTCCAGCGAGGACAAGGGCCACGAGGCGGTGACCGCGGCGGTCGCGACGGCCGCCACGCTGCGTTCAGTATCCGAACCCTGGCGCTGAGGAGCGGTCCGGAGCGCGTAGGGTTAGCAGCACCATGTCCAAGAAGACGTTCGAGGAGCTCTTCACGGAGCTCCAGCACAAGGCCGCCCACGGCGACCCCGCCACCTCCCGCACCGCCGAGCTGGTGGGCAAGGGGGTGCATGCCATCGGCAAGAAGGTCGTCGAGGAGGCCGCCGAGGTCTGGATGGCCGCCGAGCACGAGGGCAAGGAGGCGGCCGCCGAGGAGATCTCGCAGCTGCTCTACCACGTCCAGGTGATGATGGTCGCCCGCGGCATCTCCCTGGACGACGTCTACGCCCACCTGTGACCCGCCTGCCGCGAACAGCCGTAGAAACAGCCCGTAGAAACAGCCCGCAGAAACCCCCTTCACGCAAAGGAAGCCGACCTCATGCTGCGCATCGCCGTCCCCAACAAGGGTTCACTCTCCGGCCCTGCGGCGGACATGCTGCATGAGGCCGGCTACCAGCAGCGCCGCGAGTCCAAGGAACTGCGGATCGTCGACCCGGAGAACGAGGTGGAGTTCTTCTACCTCCGCCCCCGCGACATCGCGATCTACGTCTCCTCCGGCCGCCTCGACATCGGCATCACCGGCCGCGACCTGCTCATCGACTCCGGCGCCAACGCCGAGGAGATCCTGCCCCTCGGCTTCGCCCGCTCCACCTTCCGCTACGCCACCAAGCCCGGCACCGCGAACGGCGTGGCGGACCTGAACGGCATGACGGTCGCGACCTCCTACGAGGGCATCGTCGCCAAGCACCTCGCGGACAACGGCATCGACGCGTCCGTCGTCCACCTCGACGGCGCCGTGGAGACCGCCATCGAGCTGGGCGTCGCCGAGGTCATCGCCGACGTCGTCGAGACCGGCACCTCGCTGCGCAACGCCGGGCTGGAGGTCATCGGCGAGCCGATCATGAAGTCCGAGGCGATCGTCGTCCGCCGCACCGGCGCCGACGCCGAGGAGCCCAAGGTTCAGCAGTTCCTGCGCCGCCTCCAGGGCGTGCTGGTCGCCCGGACGTACGTGATGATGGACTACGACTGCCGGGTCGAGCAGCTGGAGAAGGCCGTCGCGCTGACTCCCGGCCTGGAGTCCCCGACCGTCTCCCCGCTGCACAACGAGGGCTGGGTCGCCGTCCGCGCCATGGTCCCGGCCAGGGAGGCCCAGCGGATCATGGACGACCTGTACGCCATCGGCGCGCGCGCCATCCTGACCACGGCCATCCACGCCTGCCGCCTCTGAGCGGCCGGACGGTCACGAGCGGCACGCAGAAGGTCAGAGAGGGTCCACGACGATGTCCGACCTGCCCGAACTCCCCGTCACGTTCCGGCCGGCGCAGACCCGCGCGGTGCTGCTCACGGCCGGGGTGGCGATCTTCGTGGTGATCACGGTCGTAGCGCTGCTGCTGGAGCAGCTCAGCCCCGGGGAACGCGTCAGCTTCGTCTTCACGGGCGCACTCCTGTTCGGGGTGCTGGTGCTGCTCGCCCGGCCGAAGGTCGTCGCCGACGACTCCGGGGTCACCGTCGTCAACATCGCCGGCCGGCGCCGTCTGGAGTGGCCGGAGATCCTCCAGGTGAACCTGCGCCCCGGCGACCCGTGGGTGTTCCTCAACCTCAGCGACGGCACCAGCCTGCCCGCCCTCGGCATCCAGCCCGGCATCGCCAAGCAGCGCGCGATCGCCGACGCACGCGCCCTGCGCGCCCTCGTCGAGGCCCGCTCCGTCCACGACCCCGAGCGGTCCGAGGGTGAACCTCAGGGCTGACTCGGGGACGTCCACCCTGACACACAGGGCCGGGTCTTGATTAATCTGTTGACGGAGGCGTTTTTCGCGGCGCCTCCGCCCCTGAGCTCCGACCGGCGCCAGGGGCTCCTGCTACCCGAGGAGTGACTCCCTCCAGCGATGGACGGATCGTCCTGTAGTACCTGCGCCGCCCCCTGCCGACATAGCGCGGACCCCCACACCGAGGTCCGCGCCCACGCGGAGGCGGCGGCATCATGACCATCCCCCTGCTGCTCCTGGGAGCGGCCTTCCTGCTCATCCTCGCCAACGGCTTCTTCGTCGCGGCCGAGTTCGGCCTGGTGACGGTCGAGCGCCCGGACGCCGAGAAAGCGGCCGCCGAGGGCGACAAGCGTGCCCGTACGGTCGTCGAGTCGCTGGGGGAGCTGTCCTTCCAGCTGTCCGGCACCCAGCTCGGCATCACCATCACCTCCCTGGTCGTCGGCATGCTCGCCGAACCGGCGCTGGCCGATCTGCTGAGCCGGCCCTTCACCGCGATCGGCGTCCCCGAGGGCGCCGTCTCCGGGGTCGCCGTGGTCGTCGGGATGCTGCTCGCCTCCGCGCTCCAGATGGTGATCGGCGAGCTCGTGCCCAAGAACTGGGCGGTGTCCAGACCGTTGCAGGTCGCCCGGTTCGTCGCCGGCCCGCAGCATCTCTTCTCCCGCCTGTTCCGCCCGGTGATCGCCTCGCTCAACGCCGTCGCCAACCGGCTGGTGCGGGCCCTGGGCGTCGAGCCCGCCGAGGAGCTGGCCTCCGCACGCACCCCGGGCGAGCTGGTCTCCCTGGCCCGCCACTCGGCCCAGGCCGGCGCACTGGAGCAGGACACGGCCGACCTGTTCGTCCGCACGCTGTCCCTGGGCGAGCTGACCGCGCAGCACGTCATGACCCCGCGCGTGAAGGTCAGCGCGCTTCAGTCCTCGGCGACCGCCGAGGACGTCGTCAACCTGACCCGCGCCACCGGTCTGTCCCGCTTCCCCGTCTACCACGAGAAGATCGACGAGATCGTCGGCATGGTCCACCTCAAGGACGCCCTCGCGGTTCCGGTGCACGACAGGCTGCGCACCCCCGTCGGCCGGATCGCCCGCCCCGCCCTGCTGGTCCCCGAGACCCTGCCGGTGCAGCCGCTGCTCGCCCAGCTGCGCAGCGAGCAGCCCATCGCGGTCGTCGTCGACGAGTACGGCGGCACCGCGGGCGTCGTCACGCTGGAGGACATCGTCGAGGAACTCGTCGGCGAGGTCCGCGACGAGCACGATGCCAAGGACATGCCCGAGCTCGCCCCCGCACCGCCGGAGGACGGCCGGCCCGCCTGGGACGTCGACGGCGGCTGCCGCGTCGACCTGCTCAAGCGCATCGGTCTGGAGGCGCCCGAAGGCCCCTACGAGACCGTCGCCGGTCTGGTCGCCGACCTGCTCGGCCGGATCCCGGCCCCCGGCGACCGGGCTGAGCTGCCGGGCTGGCGGCTGTCCGTGCGCCAGGTCGGGCACTACCGCGCCGAGCGCGTCCGCCTGGTGCGGACCGCGCCCGCGGACGACGCCGTGGCGAGTGTGGTGGAGGCCGCCCGATGAGCGTTCTGCAACTGGTCTTCGCCGGGCTCCTCGTGCTCGCCAACGGCTTCTTCGTCGGCGCCGAGTTCGCGCTCGTCTCCGTCCGCCGCAGCCAGATCGAACCGCTCGGCACCGCCCGCGCCCGCCAGGTGCTCTACGGCCTGGAGCGGCTGCCGCAGATGATGGCCGCCGCCCAGTTCGGCATCACCGTCTGCTCGCTGACCCTCGGCGCGGTCGCCGAACCGACGGTGGCACACCTGCTGGAGCCGGTGTTCGCCTGGATGCACCTGCCGGACGGCATGGTCCACCCGCTCGGCTACGTCATCGCGCTCGCGGCCGTGGTCTTCTTCCACCTGGTCATCGGCGAGATGGTGCCGAAGAACCTCGCCATGGCCGCGCCGGAGAAGGCCGCGCTGTGGCTCAGCCCCGGCCTGGTCGCCTTCGCCCGCGTCTGCAAGCCGGTGACCGTGGCGCTCGGTGCCTGCGCCAAGGGCGTCCTGCGGCTGTTCCGCGTCGAACCGAAGGACGAGGTCGAGGCCGCCTTCACCAGCGAGCAGCTCAACCGCCTGGTGGAGGACTCCGGCCAGGCCGGGCTGCTGGACCCCGAGGAGCAGGAGCGGCTGGAGGACGCGCTGGAGCTGGGCTCCCGCCCGGTCCTGGACGTGCTGCTGGGCCGTGAGGCGCTGGTGACCGTCAGCCCGTCGGTCACCCCGGGCGAGATCGTCGCGCTCACCGCCCGCACCGGGTACTCCCGCTTCCCGGTCGCCGCGGAGAACGGCGCCTTCATGGGCTACCTGCACGTCAAGGACGTCCTCGACCTGGAGGACTCCGACCGCGCCGTGCCGCAGCGGATATGGCGCCCGATGGCGACGCTCCGCTCCGAGCTGCCGCTGGACGACGCCCTGACCGTGATGCGCCGGGCGGCCACCCACCTGGCCCAGGTCGCCGACGCCTCCGGCAAGGTGCTGGGCGTGGTGGCCCTGGAGGACGTACTGGAACTCCTCGTGGGTGAGGTGCGCGACCCCGCCCACAGGGTGGCGACAGAGATCCGCCTCACGGAACCCAGGGGAAGCGGAGAACCGGAGGAGGTCCTGGCGACCTAGGACCCCGGGCGGCTGCGCGCAGGCGTGCCGCGCGGAGGTCCTGGCGACCTAGGGCTCCGGGCAGCTGCGGGCAGCCGTGCCGCGGGATCCGTCACAGTGCCGACGGATCCTGCGGCCCCCGACCCGAGAGCACCTCGCCGTAGGCCTGCATGAGATCCGGCAGCCGCAGCGTCGCCAGATCGTCCCGTGACAGCGTGCCGGGATACGTCGACAGCCGCAGGTCACGGTAGGCGCAGCTCTTCTCGTACAGCGTGCGCAGGAACCGCCCGTTGCCGAGCTCGTCGATCCAGCCCTGGTCCACCACGTGCCCGGCGATCGAGCGCAGCTCGCCGAGAGCCTCGTCGTCCCACTGGTCGCCGTTCTCCGCGGCGAGCACCTTGCCGATCTCGGTGAGTTCCCCGGGCCGGTACGACGGGAAGTCCACCCGGGTGGTGAAGCGGGACGACAGGCCGGGGTTGGCGGCGAGCAGCCGGTCCATCCCCTCGGGATAGCCGGCGAGGATCACCACGAGGTGGTCCCGGTTGTCCTCCGCCCGCTTCAGCAGCACCTGCAGCGCCTCGTCGCCGTAGGCGTCGCCCTTGCCGTACCCGGAGTTGGACAGCGAGTAGGCCTCGTCCACGAACAGCACCCCGCCGATGGCGGAGTCGATCAGCTCGTTGGCCTTGACAGCGGTCTGGCCCAGATACTCCCCGACCAGGTCGGCCCGCTGGGCCTCCACCAGATGGTCGCCGCCGAGCAGGCCGAGGGCGTAGAAGACGCGGCCGAGGATGCGGGCCACGGTGGTCTTGCCGGTGCCCGACGGGCCGGAGAAGACGAAGTGGCGTTTCGGCGGTTGCACGGGCAGCCCCTGCCCGGCGCGCAACCGGGCCATGTTGAGCTGGGCGGACAGGGCCTTGACCTGGCGTTTCACCGGTTCCAGACCCACCATGCGCTCGAGCTCGGCGAGCGCCTGTTCGAGTAACGCGGGGTCGGTGGGCCCGCTGGGCAGCGGCCCGGCGGCGACTGTGGCCCGTTCGCGCACCGCGGGGTCGGCCGCCGAGGGCAGGGGACCGGAGGCCGCCGGATCGGGCTGGTCGAGCTTCACGTCGCGGCCCTCGGTGCCGAACAGCGGGTCCAGGACGTCCGAGCCGTCCACGGAGTCCTGACCCACGCCGGTGAGGGTGATCGCCGCGAGATCGGCGGCGTCGTCGTATCCGTCGCCCTCGGCGATGGCCGCGAGCCGCGCGGAGGTGTCCATGAAGGCCGGGTCGACCCGGTGCACGGCCCTGTACAGCGGGAGGGCGGCGGCGCTGCGGCCGGTGCCCTCGTGGGCCCTGGCGAGCCAGTATCTGAGTTCCTTGCGCTGCGGCTGCTCGCTGCGGCAGCGCATCAGGGAGGCCGACAGCAGCGGCTCGGCCTGCCCGTACATCTCCAGCCGGACCCGGGCCATGCCGCCGAACAGGCCGGCCTCGATGCCGAGCAGCGGATCGTCGACCAGCGGATCGGTGTGCCGGACCAGCTGCTCCCAGTCCTTGACCAGATAGGCGCGGCAGGCGTGCAGGAAGCGGACCTGGGGGTCGGTGTCCACGGGCGGCAGTCCGGCGAGCGCCCGGTCCAGTTCGGGCACGTGGCGCCCGTCCAGCCAGTGCGAGGCGTGCGCGAGCAGCAGATCGCGGGGGCTCTCCAGCACCGGCTGCACCCACCAGCCCAGCCAGTACCAGGAGTTGAGGGTGCGGCGGTGCCGGGCGCGCTGTTCGCCGAAGCGGTCCCGGTGCCGGAACATCTTCAGCAGCGCCGTCGTCGTGTCGACGCGCAGCGCGTGCAGCCCGAGCCAGCCGTCGGCCATCCCGGGATCCATCCGCACCGCGACCCGGAACTCCTCCTCGGCCTGCGGATAGGCGCCCATGGTGTAGGCGTCCACGCCGCGCAGCCAGGCGAGGTCGGCCGGGGCCTCGGGGCCCTGCGTGCCGAAGTCCATCACGTCCCCCACAAACCGTGCCCCCGTACGCCGCCGGGCATCCACCCGGCGGTTGCCTCTGGCCGAACCGCTCTGCCGCGGACCGGAGTTGCAGGTGCGCGAAGCAGCCGTTCGAAGGTCGCACCGAGGGCATCGTACCCGCGGGGCCGCCGCCCGCCGAAGGGTGCGGCAGGGGGCGTTCGGGGAGGTGGGAGCAGACGGGGCGGGTCGTGCGCCGGTGACCGAGGGTGAGCGAACGGCGTCGCGCGGCGTCCGGAATACGGGACGCGGGCAGAACGAAGCCCCCGATCACGGGGGAACAACCGGGGGCTTCGCGACTGCGGGCGGTCCGTCTCGACCGCACATTGAGAACGTAAGACCTGTATGGTCCCCCGGTCAAGCGGAGTTGAGGTACTCAGCCAAGTTCCTCCGCAAGGGTCTTCACAGGTTCACCACATCGCCGGTGATCCGTCACGGTGAGTGACACTCTGGTCCGTATCAACGATCCCGGCCGGTGCCGTGAGCACCTCGTATCCCTGCGCCAACTGCCGCACCAGAAGATCCGCGAAGGGCCGCGAGGGGTCCGCGGCGAAGTGCCGGCGCTCCGCCTCGACCCATCCGGCCCAGAACTCCCGCTGCTCCTCCCCGTCCCGGGCCCGCCCCCGCGCCCACGACTCCTCGCGAGGCACCTCCATCCACAGCAGGCGGGCCAGATGCGGGCGCAGCGCCCGGCGGCCGGCCCCCACGCCCTCGACGAGCACCACCGGCGCCGGCGGCAGCGCGCGGGCGGGGCCGAGGCGCCGGGCGCGCCAGTCGTAGGGGGAGTAGTGAGCCGTCGCGCCCCGGGCCAGCGGCTCGATCACCTCGGTCAGCAGCCGTCCGTCCCACGCGAACAGCTCCTCATGGCTGGCGATGTCGTCCAGGTGCAGCACCGGGGCGCCGCCCAGTGCCGCGGCCAGGTGGCCGGCGAACGTGGACTTCCCGGACCCCGCGTGCCCGTCGACGCCGACCAGGCGGACGGGGCCGCAGGACGGCGGGAGGTCCCGGAGGCGGGCGGCGAGGGTGCGAATGGCGATTCCCGGGGCGATGAGGCGGCATATGTGCGAGGAACATTCTAGTGGTCGCCCCGACCTGGCCCGATAGGCGCCCCTCGAATGGTGCCGAATTGAACTACCGAGCGAACGTCCGCCGAACCCCTCCATTTCCTCCGGGAATCCATGGGTGGACATATCGAAAACGGCGTTCCGGTTGTGCCCGGTGATGAGTAAAGTGCCTGATGCGCAACCGTGAGGCGTCGTACGGGGACGGACGGGGTAGATGGCCGCTGGGTTATTCGAAGGGCAGTATGTCTGGCACCCGGCGGCGGACGACCGCGTCCTCGCGAGCACGTGCGTCGACGTCCGGGCCGGCCGCTGGGCGAGCGCCCGGGCCGCCCTCGCCGAGACCCGCGACGACTTCGCGCTCCGGGCCCACCGCTCCCTGGTGGTGGCCTCCGAGGCGGCCGACTCCGACCTCGCCGAACACTGGCTGGCGGAGGAGCCCGCACCCGAGTCCGCGCTGGTGTGGGCACGGGTGGCGGTGCTCAGGGCGCTGCGCGCCGCCGACACCCGCGACCCGCGGGCCGAACCGCTGGAGCGGATAGCGCTGTCCGCCTGCGAACGGGCCGCGGCCATGGCGCCCGCCGACCCCACCCCGTGGGTCGCCAAACTGGCCATGGCCCGGCTGCACCGGCTGCGCGATCCGGCGCCTCAGGGGCTGCTCACCGCACCGCCCGGACCCTGGCGGCTGTTCGCCCACATCCTGTCCCTCGACCCCTGGCACCGCGAGGCCCACCACCGTTTCCTCGCGTGCTTCTTCGCCCGGTACGGCGGCTCGGTCAACGCCGCCTGGGACGTCGCCGCCTTCCTCGGCCAGCGGGCACCGGCCGACTCCGCGCTCCGGCTGCTGCCGCTGGTCGCCCTGGTGGAGAGCCACGACCCCGCCCGACTGCTCGCCGGCCGCGTCTGGGAACAGCCGCAGTGGCGCTCCACCGCGCTCGCCATCTACCAGAACTGGCTGCCCACGGTGGCCGGTCACCGCTTCACCCCGGTGCTCGACCTGGCCTACCTCGCCCACGCCCTGGTGCAGGGCGGGCGTGAGTTCGAGGCACGCGCGGTCCTCACCGCCATGGGTCCCTACGCCTCACGCATGCCCTGGTGCGTCTTCGGCGACCCCGTCGAGCAGCTCTCCCGGGCCCGGCGCGCCTGCGGTCTGCCCGTGCCCCCCACCCCCTGACCTCGACCGACCCCCCACCGAGAGAAAGGCCGACACGTGCCGGAACGGACGACGCTCCACGGCAAGGCCGACCCGAACACCCTCGACGACGACGCCACCCTGCACGCGATGGGTTACCCGAGAAAACTCACCCGACGCTTCAAGGCGTTCGACAACTTCGCCATATCCTTCACCATCATCAACATCATCTCGGGCATTTTCTCCTCGTTCGGATTCGGGATGAACGCGGGCGGCCCACGCATTCTCGTATTCGGCTGGATCGGCGTGTCCGTCATGGTGCTCTTCATCGGCGCGGCCATGGCCGAAGTGGCCTCCGCATATCCGACGAGCGGCGCGCTGTATTTCTCGGCCGGAAAACTCGCCAGACGACACAAGGGGGCCTGGTCCTGGTTCACCGGCTGGCTGAACTTCGTCGGCCAGGTCGGCGGCACCGCGGCCACCGGCTACGCGGCGGCCACCTTCGTCCAGGCCCTCATCGCCCTCCAGTGGCCCTCCTACCGGCCCACGGCGCATCAGACGGTGCTGATCACGGCGCTGATCATCGTGGTCCAGGGACTGGCCAACACCTACACCGTCCAGTTGGTCGCCGTCCTGAACCGGATCTCCGTCTGGTGGCTGCTCATCGGTCTCGTGGTGATCGTGACGGCTCTCGTGGCCGTCCCCGACCACCACCGTCCCGCGTCCTTCGTCACCCATTTCGCGAACAACACCGGTTTCACGAGCGGACTTTACGGAGGCATGCTCGGCCTCCTGGTCACCAGCTGGACCTTCACCGGCTTCGACGGCAGCTTCCACATGTCCGAGGAAACGGTCCGGGCGACCGTCAACGCACCCCGAGGCATTACCCGCGCCATCGGCTATTCCGCCGTCACCGGTCTGATCCTCATGCTCGCCCTGGTGCTCAGCATTCGCGACTACGGCCGTGTGGCCGCCGCGGACGCGCCGCCCGTCCAGATCCTCATCGACGCGCTCGGCCTCGGCACCGCCAAGGCCCTGCTGCTGATCGTGATCGGTGCCATGCTCTTCTGCGGCCTGGCCAACCTCACCAGCAACACCCGGCAGATCTTCGCCTTCTCCCGGGACGGCGCCATGCCCGGCTCCCGCTGGTGGCACTCGGTCTCCCCGCGCACCCGTACCCCCGTCAAGGCGGTCTGGCTGGCCGTCGCCTGCTCCCTGGCGCTGGTCCTGCCCGGCTGGTGGTCGCACACGGCCTTCACCGCCATCGTCAGCGTCAACGTCGTCGGGCTCTTCCTCGCCTACGCCGTGCCGATCCTGCTCCGCCTGCGCCTGGGCGACGAGTTCCAGCCGGGTCCCTGGCACCTGGGCCGCTGGGGCCGCCCGGTGGGGATCGTGGCCGTCACCTGGATCGCCCTGAGCAGCGTGCTGTTCATGCTGCCCCAGGCCTCCCCGGTCACCGTCGACTCCTTCAACTACGCCCCCGTCGCCCTGGCCGTGGTCCTGCTCGTGGCCACCCTGTGGTGGTTCGCCACGGCGCGCCGCCGCTTCCAGGGGCCGGTCAGCTACGGCCGTCCGGACGAGGTGGCGGCGATGGACCTGATCTGACGCTCACGGGCCCGCCCCGGTGCCGTGAGCGGCCGGGGCCCGCCCCGCGGCAAGGACCCCCAGGTCATGCCACTGGTAGAGACCAATATTGGTAGGCGTGGCGTGTGTCGAAGTGCTGGCAGCAGCCCGTCCCCGCGGCCATAGTGGGCCCATTGCCGTGCACGGACCCGCTCCCGCCCCGACTCGGACACCTGGGGGTCTCCCACTCATGAGCAGTGCCGAACACCTGTCCCGCAGATCCGTCCTGACCGCCGCGGTCGCCGCCGCCGTGGCCGGCGCCGCCGCCCCGACGGCCGCCGCGACGGAGCGCACCGCCACCACCGCACAGACCGCCGCGAGCTCCGGCCGCCCGGTCGACTACCGCGCCTGGACCACGTACATCGACTGGCGCTCCGGCACGTCCCAGGGCACCCGCCCCTTCGCGGGCCTGCGCCCCGGCCTCCAAATCGCCGCCCCCGCCGGCACCACCGAGTACACCGACCCGCACACCGGGACCACCGCGACCTGGGAGTACGCCACCTGGACCGGCCCGGTCCACCGGCTCTCCGTCCCCGCGACGGAGGCGATCGCCTCCTGGAACGCCCACACCCCGGCCGGCACCTGGCTACAGGTCGAACTGCGGGGCACGTACTCCGACGGCACGGACACCCCCTGGTACGTCATGGGACGCTGGGCGGCCGGCGACCAGGACATCAAACGGACCTCCGTCGACGACCAGACCGACGACAGAAGCACCATCTGGACGGACACCTTCTCCATCGACGACCCGGCCTCCGGTCTGCGTCTGGCCTCCTACCGGCTCCGTCTCACCCTGTACCGCAGGCCCGGCACCGACCTCACCCCGACCGTGTGGCGCATCGGCGCGATGGGCTCCGACATCCCCGACCGCTTCACCGTCCCCGCCTCCACGGCCGCCCTGCCCGGGAGGGAACTGCTCGTCCCGCGCTTCTCGCAGGAGATCCACGCGGGCCAGTACCCCCAGTACGACAACGGCGGCGAGGCCTGGTGCAGCCCCACCTCCTCGCAGATGATCATCGAGTACTGGGGCGGCCGGCTCACCCCCGAGCAGCTCTCCTGGGTCGACCCGTCCTACGCCGACCCCCAGGTCTGCCACGCGGCCCGGTCCACGTACGACTACCAGTACGCCGGCTGCGGCAACTGGCCCTTCAACGCGGCCTACGCGGCGACCTTCGACGGACTTCAGGGCGTCGTCACCCGCCTCGGCTCCCTCAACGACGTTGAGACCCTGATCGCCGCGGGCATCCCCGCCATAACGTCCCAGTCCTTCCTGAAGACCGAACTCACGGGCGCGGGCTACGGCACCTCCGGCCACCTGATGACGATCATCGGCTTCACCGCCGACGGCGACGTGATCGCCAACGACCCGGCCTCGCCGAGCGACGCGGCGGTGCGGCGCGTGTACCTGCGCCGGCAGTTCGAGAACATCTGGCTCAGGAACAAGCGGTACAACGCCTCCGGCAAGGTGGTCTCCGGCAGCGGCGGCGTCTGCTACCTCTACTTCCCGGCGCACCCCACCCCCCACCAGCGCATGGCGCTCGCGGCGGTGGGCGTGCGCTGACCGTGTGCGAAGGCCCCGGGAGACCGGGGCCTTTCGCGCGTGGACCACTGTGAGCTGACTCATACCCGGACCTGCCATACTGCGGGCGTCGATGGCCAGTTGGAGACCGGGGCCGAAATTGAATACGAGTGAACACCGCGAGAGCGCCCACCCCCGGGCGCGCGGCACCGAGCGTTCGTCGGCACGTCGCGCCGAACTCATCACGATCGGGCGGCGGTTGTTCGCCGACACCTCCTACGACGCCCTGTCGATGGACGACATCGCCCGGCAGGCCCATGTAGCCAAGGGGCTGATCTACTACTACTTCCAGTCCAAGCGCGGCTACTACCTGGCCATCGTCGAGGACTCGGTCGCCGACCTCGTCACCTTCGCGGCGAGCGGCCGCGACCTTCCGGCCGTGGAACGGGTGCACCGCACCGTCGACGGCTACCTCCGCTACGCCGAGCACCATCAGGCCGCCTACCGCACCATCGTCAGCGGCGGGGTCGGTTTCGACGCGGAGGTGCACGCCATCCGCGACGGCGTGCGCGAGGCGATCGTCACGACCATCGCGGAGGGCGCCTACGGCCGCACCGCCATCGCCCCGCTCGCCCGGATGGGCCTGCTCTCCTGGGTGTGCGGCGTCGAGGGTGCCACCCTGGAGTGGATCGACCGCCCGGAGCTCTCCCGCGACGCCATGCGCGAGCTGCTGGTGAAGACGCTGGGCGGCGCCCTGCGGGCCGTGGAGGAACTGGACCCCGCCTATCCCGCCCCCGCCGCCGCCCGCCGCGACGGCTGAGAAGAACCGGCGGAACCGGCGCGACGCACGCGGTCGTGGTCCGACGTGTCAGGAGGCGGCCGGCCCTTTCTTGAAGTAAGCGGTCGTTAACCGGTGACTCCGTGCCGTCGATCGGGCATACTCACAGCGCACAGCCGCTGGTCAGCCGCTTCCGTGACCCGAAGGCGCGAGGATCGGCCGGCTGAGGAAGACTCCGGCGGAGCCGCCCCACCCAAGGCGCACGTCCGCCGATGTGCCCGACAGGGAGGAGAGCGTCGCCATGCCCGACCGCGCCCCGCAGCCGGTGGAACGGCAACTGCCCACGGACGAGGCCCGGGATCTGATCTCGCTCGTCCGCGACATCGCGCAGCACGAGATCGCCCCGAAGGCGGCCGAGGAGGAGGACGCCGGGCGCTTCCCGCGCGAGGTCTTCACCCTGATGTCCCGATCGGGGCTCCTCGGCCTGCCCTACGACTCCGAGTACGCCGGCGGAGACCAGCCGTACGAGGTGTACCTCCAGGTCCTGGAGGAACTGGCCGCGGCCCGGCTCACCGTCGGGCTCGGCCTGAGCGTGCACACCCTGGCCGCCTACGGGCTGGCCGCCTACGGGACCAAGGAGCAGAAGGCCGAGCACCTGCCCGCCATCCTCGGCGGCGGACTGCTCGGCGCCTACGCCCTCTCCGAGCCCGCCTCCGGCTCCGACGCCGCCTCGCTGCGCACCAAGGCGGTCCGGGACGGCGACGACTGGGTGATCACGGGCACCAAGGCCTGGATCACCCATGGCGGGATCGCCGACTTCTACACGGTCATGGCCCGCACGGGAGGGGAGGGACCCCGTGGCATCACGGCGTTCCTGGTGCCCGGCGACGCCGAGGGACTGAGCGCGGCGGCACCGGAGAAGAAGATGGGCCTGAAGGGCTCGCCCACCGCGCAGATCCACCTCGACGGGGTGCGGGTCGCCGACGACCGCCGGCTCGGGGAGGAGGGCCAGGGCTTCGCCATCGCACTGTCCGCGCTGGACTCGGGGCGGCTCGGTATCGCCGCGTGCGCCATCGGACTCGCGCAGGCGGCGCTCGACGAGGCGGTCTCCTACGCCACCGACCGGCGGCAGTTCGGGCGGCCGATCGCCGACTTCCAGGGGCTGCGCTTCATGCTCGCCGACATGGCGACGCAGATCGAGGCGGGCCGGGCGCTGTACCTGGCGGCGGCGCGGCTGCGGGACGCCGGCCGGCCGTTCGCGCGGCAGGCGGCCATGGCCAAGCTGTTCTGCACGGACACGGCGATGAAGGTCACCACCGACGCCGTCCAGGTGCTCGGCGGATACGGCTACACCGCCGACTTCCCGGCCGAGCGCTACATGCGTGAGGCGAAGGTGCTGCAGATCGTCGAGGGCACCAACCAGATCCAGCGGATGGTCATCGCCCGTCACGTCGCGGGTCCCGAGACCCGCTGAACTGCCCCAGGCCGGGAAAGGGCGCGGCGAGCCGGACCCACTCCGGGTCGTGGCGCCCCGGCAGGGTGCGGCCCCGGTCGGCCCACGCGCGCACCATGTCGCGGTAGATCGGCGGGTCCGGGAGCTGCGGCGGCGCGGGCGGAACCGGTTCCGCGGGCGGCGGCACGAAGATCCGGCGCCGACGCCCGGTTGCCGACTGGATGAGGGTCATACCTGGGCAACGCGGTGCCCGGCGGACAGGTCACCGATCGCCGGAATCGAGAGTGAGTTCACCGGCGTCCGGCCCGCGTTGCGGCGCACCGATCCTGCACCAGGGCGGTCCGTGCGCCGTGGTGCAGGGCAGGTGCCGGGAGGTGGGAGCGCCCGCTTCAGGCGGCGTGGCGGCGCATCGCCGGCACACGCATGGGGCGCGAGCCCGGGCCGCCGACGTGCGAGAAGGGCTGCGTCCGCCAGTCGAGCCCCTGGGGGAGCGTCAACAACAGGGCGGTCTGCTGCTCCTGCGGCTCGACGGACTCGTCCGCCGGCCGGGCGTCGGAGGCCTTGCGGCCGGTGCCGGCGCAGACCGTGAGACCGAACGGGTTCCACGGCGAGGCGCACAGCGCGTGCTCCGGCAGGACCTCCTCGTCCGCCAGCAGGGCGATGGGCTGCGCGCACTCCGGGCAGATCACCCGGTACATCTCGAAGGTGTCGTAGGCGTCCATCTCCTCGCCGTCGAAGTCGTCGGGTTCGACGCCCTCCGGCTGAGGTTCGATGACCGGCTGCTGCCGCTTGGGCACGGAACGACCAGGGCGCTTAAGACTCTGCATGGGATTCTCCCCCTAAGGCTGGGCCGTGAAGGCGCTGCGGCCTCGACCACAGCAAGCATTTCCCGTCCGGTCTCGGCGGTAATCACGAGAACATCACGGAGAGCGTCTAGGGGCTGTGGCGTTCGTCACATGCCGCGCGCAGGTGCTCGCCGCGAGGGATCCGTCCCCCGGCGAACGGGGCATGACCTGGGCTGCCGAGGTATCCGAGGAGATCAGCGGCACTGTAGGTTCTTGCGCCATGGAGGAGCTGGACCGACAGATCGTGCAGCTGCTCGTCACGGACGGGCGGATGAGCTACACCGACCTGGGCAAGGCCACGGGCCTGTCCACGTCGGCCGTGCACCAGCGGGTGCGGCGGCTGGAGCAGCGTGGCGTCATCCGCGGCTACGCCGCGGTCGTCGACGCGGAGGCGGTGGGACTGCCCATGACCGCCTTCATCTCGGTCAAACCCTTCGACCCCAGCGCACCCGACGACATCGCGGACCGCCTGGCCGGCGTCCCGGAGATCGAGGCCTGCCACAGCGTGGCCGGCGACGAGAACTACATCCTCAAGGTACGCGTGGCCACCCCGCACGAACTGGAAGAACTCCTGGCCCGCGTCCGCAGCCTGGCCGGCGTCTCGACCCGCACGACCGTGGTCCTCTCCACCCCGTACGAGTCACGCCCGCCCCGCATCTGACCCGAGAGGGCGCGGCAGTCGGCGGGGGGCGGAACCGGCCGGAAGGGTGGCGCCCTCCTTCGGTGAGGCCGGAGACACCGCCCGCCCGCTCGCGGCCGGCGGCGTCGAAGCCGGGCGCGTCGCCCGGTCGGGCGGGACCGGCCGCCGGGGCCGGGGAGGGCAGCCGGGGCCGGGGACGGCAGCCACGCACCGCTGTCCGGACGCCCTGCGTGCGGGCCCGCTCCGGGGAGGCGGGAGACTGGTGTCCATGAGTGAGCGCAGCGCCGAACCGCAGACCGTTCTTCTACGCCGCGGGGAGGTCCACAGTCCCGCCGACCCGTTCGCGACCGCGATGGTGGTGGAGGCGGGGCACGTCGCCTGGGTCGGCTCCGAGGGCGCGGCCGACGCGTTCGCCGACGGCGTGGACGAGGTGATCGACCTGGACGGCGCCCTCGTCACCCCCGCGTTCACCGACGCCCACGTACACACCACCGCCACCGGCCTCGCGCTCACCGGCCTGGACCTGTCCGACGCGCCCTCCCTGGAGGCGGCCCTGGCCCGGGTGCGGGACTTCGCCGCCGCCCGCCCGGACGACAGGGTCCTGCTCGGCCACGGCTGGGACGCGGCCCGCTGGCCCGGCGGCCGCCCCCCGACGCGCGCGGAACTCGACGCGGCCACCGGCGGCCGCCCCCTCTACCTCAGCCGGATCGACGTCCACTCCGCCGTCGTCACCACCGCCCTGCTCGACCTGGTGGGCGGCGACCTGGGGTCCGTGGACGGCCCGCTCACCGCCGACGCCCACCACGCGGTGCGCGCCGCGGCGTTCGGCGCGGTCACCCCCGCCCAGCGCACCGAGGCGCAGCGCGCCGCGCTCGCCCACGCGGCCTCCCTGGGCATCGGCTCGGTCCACGAGTGCGGCGGCCCGGACATCTCCTCCGAGGACGACTTCACGGGCCTGCTCCGGCTGGCCGCCGACGAACCCGGCCTCCGTGTCGTCGGCTACTGGGCGGAGGAGGACGTCGACAAGGCGCGGGAGCTGGGCGCGCTCGGCGCGGCCGGTGATCTGTTCGTCGACGGGTCCATCGGCTCTCACACCGCCTGCCTGCACACGCCGTACTCCGACGCCGGCCACACCGGCACCGCCTACCTGGACGCCCGTGCCGTCGCCGCCCATGTCATCGCGTGCACGGAGGCGGGCCTCCAGGCCGGTTTCCACGCCATCGGCGACGCCGCCGTCACCGTCGTCGTCGAGGGCGTGCGCGCCGCCGCCGAGAAGGTGGGCCTGGCCCGTGTGCGCGCCGCGCGGCACCGTGTCGAGCACGCCGAGATGCTCACGGCGGATACCGTCGCGGCCTTCGCCGACCTCGGGCTGACCGCGTCCGTGCAGCCCGCGTTCGACGCGCTGTGGGGCGGCGAGGACGGCATGTACGCACAGCGCCTGGGTGCCGAGCGGGCCCGTACGCTGAACCCCTTCGCGACCCTGCTGCGCACCGGCGTGCCGCTCGCCTTCGGCTCCGACAGCCCGGTCACACCGCTGGACCCGTGGGGCACGGTCCGGGCTGCCGCCTTCCACCGCACCCCCGAGCACCGTGTCTCCGTGCGCGCCGCCTTCACCGCGCACACGCGTGGCGGCTGGCGGGCGGTCGGAAGGGACGACGCGGGCATCCTGGTGCCCGGAGCCCCGGCGGACTACGCCGTCTGGCGCACGGACGAGCTCGTCGTCCAGGCCCCCGACGACCGGGTGGCGCGCTGGTCGACCGATCCCCGCTCCGGCACCCCCGGCCTGCCCGACCTCCACCCGGGCCGTGACCTGCCCCTCTGCCTGCGGACCGTGGTGGGCGGACGGACGGTTTTCGTACGGCCGGGCGAGTGATCTCCAGGGCCGACGCGACGGCGATCCGGGGGTGCGTGCCCGTCGCGCGACCTGGGAATCCTCCGCGCCGACCCGCTCGGCCCGGGCGACGGGGCCCCTCACGTGGCTGTTTGACAGCCGACGGCAGGTGGCCGGTAGGTTCTGCCGGGTCCACCACCGGACGCCCGACCTGGGAACTTCCGTACCCGTGTCGCAGTGCCGCTGGGTCAGGGACGGTGTGCCGCACCGGGTCACCGTCACGGGAGCCAGGCGCAGCGTCCGCGTCGGCGGGGGAACGTTCCGGACGGTCGGCAGGGTGTGACCCGGGTGGGGCCCGGCCGCTCAGTAGACAACGGCTCTCGGTCGATCCGCAGCCAGCGGGTCCCAGGTCGGCCCGAAGGGCGCCGGGCCCCCCTCCGCAGCACCGCGGGTCCCGCGGCACATACCGTCCGTCCGGCTCGTCCGGCACACTCGGAAACACATCCCGAAAAGAGCGTCCCTACCCCGCTCTTGCCGAATCGACACCCGCTTACGCACGTGGTGTCGCATCCCCGCAGGCCGTGGCCACTATGGTGGTCCCCTGCGGATGGACATGAAGGGGCAGCAGTGAACGACGGCGACGGCACCCGCGCGGCTCGGGGCCAGGAGAGGCGGTTCGGCCCGCTCGGCACGGCCTTGGTGATCATTCCGACCTACAACGAGGCGGAGAACATCAAGACGATCGTGGGCCGGGTGCGCAAGGCCGTCCCCGAGGCGCACGTCCTCGTGGCCGACGACAACAGCCCCGACGGCACCGGCAAGCTCGCCGACGAACTCGCCACCGAGGACGCGCAGGTCCACGTGCTGCACCGCACGGGCAAGGAGGGCCTCGGCGCCGCCTACCTCGCGGGCTTCCGCTGGGGCCTGGAGCGCGACTACGGCGTGCTGGTCGAGATGGACGCGGACGGCTCCCACCAGCCCGAGGAACTGCCCCGTCTGCTGACCGCCCTCAAGGGCGCGGACCTGGTGCTCGGCTCGCGCTGGGTGCCGGGCGGACGGGTGGTGAACTGGCCCAGGACCCGCGAGTTCATCTCCCGGGGCGGCAGCCTGTACTCGCGTCTCGCTCTGGACCTGCCGCTGCGGGACATCACCGGCGGCTACCGGGCCTTCCGTCGGGAGACGCTCGAAGGCCTGGGTCTGGACGAGGTCGCCTCGCAGGGCTACTGCTTCCAGGTCGACCTGGCGCGCCGGGCCGTGAAGGCCGGTTACCACGTCGTCGAGGTCCCCATCACCTTCGTCGAGCGCGAACTCGGCGACTCCAAGATGAGCCGTGACATCCTCGTGGAGGCGCTGTGGCGGGTGACCGCCTGGGGCGTGGGGGAGCGGGTGACCAGGATCACCGGCCGGGGCGACAAGTCCCAGGGATAGCACTTATCCGGCGCTGAGCAGACGCCAGGCACACTGGGAGTATGACGACAGGCGCTCCGACCTCTTCGTACTCGGCCCGGCCCCGGCGCTCCCGGCCGCGCAGGCTGCTGCCGCTGGGCATCGCTGTGTGGCTGGTGCTGGAGATCTGGCTGCTGACCGTGGTCGCGGGCGCGGCGGGCGGGTTCACGGTCTTCCTGCTGCTGCTCGCCGCCTTCGTGTCCGGCGCCGTGGTGATCAAGCGGGCGGGCCGCCGCGCCTTCCAGAACCTCAACGAGGCACTCCAGCGAGGCGGCGCCCCCTCCTCGCGCCGCGGCGGCAACGGCCTGATGATGCTGGGCGGCCTGCTCCTGATGATCCCCGGCATGATCTCCGACGCGGTGGGCCTGCTCCTGCTGATCCCGCCGGTCCAGCGCGCCATCGGCCGCTACACGGAGCGCACGGTCGACCGCAGACTCCGCGAGGCCGCCCCCGGCACCCTGGGCGACGCCTTCCGCCAGGCCCGCATCCACCGCCCCGACGGCAAGGTCGTCCAGGGCGAGGTGATCAGGGAGGAACAGGGCGACGACCCGCGCGAGCAGCGCCCACCTCTCACTCGGTGAGTGCTAGCTCGCAGGGAGTGCTAGCTCGCCGGAAAACGAAAACCGTGCCCACAGCAAAAACCGCGGGCGCCGTACGTCACCATGACGTACGGCGCCCGCGGTCAACTCACGTGCACTGAAAACCGGCCGCCCGAGCCCCGCAGGGCTACGCGCTCTTGCGGCTGTCCCGGGGATGCACGGCGATGTTCATCGCACCGGAGCGCAGAACGGCGAGACGCTCCTCGAGGACCTCTTCGAGCTCCTCACGGGTGCGCCGCTCCATCAGCATGTCCCAGTGCGTACGCGCCGGCTTCGCCTTCTTCTCCTCAGGACCGTCGCCGTCCACGAGAAGTGCCTGGGCCCCGCAGACCTTGCACTCCCACTCCGGCGGGATCTCCGCCTCGACCGAGAAGGGCATCTCGAAACGGTGCCCCTTCTCGCATGCGTACTCCACGGCCTGGCGCGGAGCCAGGTCGATACCGCGGTCGGTCTCGTAGCTGGTCACCACGAGGCGCGTGCCGCGAAGAGCTCGCTCACTCATGAATCGTGCCTCCCGGGCTTGTCGCCCACAGGACAGGTGTCGCTGTCGTCGTCATCCGGTCAACGTCCGGTCGGCGGTAAAGATTCCCGTTCCGATGTCCCGTTCCGGGTCATGTGTCGCCGTCGTAGCCGCAGCCTTGTCAACCAGTGCAGTACCCACCGGCGCCCGGTTTGTCACATCTGCAAGGAGATGTCACCCAGCGTTTCGGCATCTTTGACGCGCAGTAACGGTACGCCTGGCAGGCCAAACGCGTACACTACCGCCCTTTCGCCCGGAGTGCTAAATCCGATCAGGGACCGGATTGCCCGCGTCGTGGATCGCCCGCCGCACCGGGACCCGGGCGAGCAGGACGAATCCGATCGCGAAGAACGCCACCAGCGAGATGATCGCGTCCCGATAGCTCCCGGTCAGCTGGTACGTGACGCCGAACAGCAACGGCCCCAGCCAGCTCATGCCGCGATCGCTCATCTCGTACGCGGAGAAGTACTCGGCCTCCTTGCCGGGCGGGACCAGATGTGAGAAAAGCGACCGGGACAGCGCCTGGCTGCCGCCGAGGACCAGCCCGATCCCGGCCGCCAGCACGAAGAACCACACCGGTGCCCCGGCCGGCAGGAAGTACCCGGCCCCCAGGGTGAGCGTCCAGGCGACCAGAGACCCGAGGATCGTCCGCTGCGCTCCGTATCTCCGCGCCAGCCGCCCCATCCCGAGGGCTCCCGCCACCGCGAGCACCTGCACCATCAGCACCGCGGTGATCAGGGTGGACTGGCTCAGTCCCAGTTCCTCCGAGCCGTACACCGAGGCCTGGGAGATCACGGTCTGGATGCCGTCGTTGTAGACGAGGTAGGCCAGCAGGAAGGCCAGGGTGAGCGGTTTGCCCCGCATGTCCCGGATCGTGGCCGCCAGTTGGCGCCAGCCGTGCACCGGCACGGCGGTCGGAGCCGTGCGCCGGTCGCGCAGCCGCCGCAGCGGAACCAGGGTGAAGACACCCCACCACAGCCCCGCCGAGGCCAGGCAGATGCGCACCGCCGTCGCCTCGGAGACACCGAAGGAGTCGTGGGCGGTGAACAGCACCAGGTTCACCACCAGCACGAGGGAACCGGCCGCGTAGCCGAAGGCCCAGCCCCGGGAGGAGACCGCGTCCCGCTCGTCGGGCGGCGCGATCAGCGGCAGGTAGGAGTTGTAGAGGACCATCGAGACGGCCACCGAGGCATTGGCGACGATCAGCAGCGCACCGCCCAGCAGATAGCGGTCGCCGTCCAGGAAGAACAGGCCCGTCGTCGCGGCGGCGCCCGTGTAGGCGGCGGCCGCCAGCAGCGGTTTCCGGCGGCCGGTGCGGTCGGCCGCCGCACCCGCGACCGGCATCACCAGGATCGCCACGATCACCGACGCCGAGACGCAGTACGCGAAGAACGACCCGGCCCGCACCGGGATCCCCAGCGGATGCACGAACCCGTCCGCGTCCGCCGCCGACCGGGCGACCGAGGTCAGGTACGGCCCGAGGAACACGGTGAGCACGCTGGTCGAGTAGACGGAGCACGCCCAGTCGTAGAAGTACCAGCCGCGCTGCTCGCGCCGCCGGTCGGCGGCCTCGTCGTCCGCCTGTGCCCGCACGGTACCGGTGCCCACCCGTGCCCTCGCTTCCCCGCCGAAGATGCCGCGATGCCGCGCGGGCTCCGTGGACCGGGCGGGGGCTCAGACCCAGACCCCCCGCTCCTCCATGACCTTGCGCAGCGTGTCGATGTGATCGGTCATGATGCCATCGACACCGAGGTCCAGGAGCCGGTGCATCCGCTCCGGTTCGTTGATGGTCCACACGTGCACGTGCAGCCCGCGCGCGTGGGCCGCGCGGAGGAACAGCGGATCGACCACGGGCACACCCGACTGGGAGAGCGGCACCTGCGCGGCCACGGCGGACCGGCGCAGCCTGGCCGGCACCCCCCAGGAGCGCAGCCGGAGCGCCAGCACCCCCCGCGTCCCGTACGACGTCGCCAGGCGCTCTCCGGCCAGCCGCCGGGCCCGGACCAGGCGTGCCTCGGAGAACGAGCCCACGCAGACGCGCCCCCAGGCGTCCGTCCGCGCGATCAGGTCCAGCAGGGGCCCCAGCGCGGGCTCCGCCTTGACGTCGACGTTCCAGCGCACCTCGGGGAAGGTCTCCAGCAACTCGTCGAAGAGCGGTACCGGCTCCCTGCCCGCCACCCGCGCCTGCCGCACCTCCTCCCACGGCAGGTCCGCGATCCGGCCCGCCCCGTCGGTCACCCGGTCCAGGGTCGCGTCGTGGAAGGCGACCAGCCGGCCGTCGGCAGTGGCGTGTACATCGGTCTCGATGTACCGGTAACCGAGTTCGACCGCCCGCCGGAACTGCGCCACGGTGTTCTCCAGTCCTTCGGCGGCTCCGCCGCGGTGGGCGAAGGCGAGAGGCCCCGGGTGGTCGAGGAACGGGTGGCGTACGAGCGTGGTCACGGACGCAGTATCGCTCCTTCGGGTGACGCCGCGGCAACGGCCGTGCTGCCGCCGGTGGCCGCCGGCACGGCGAACAGACGCAGGAAGAGCTGGGCCAGCGGGCCGATCGAGACGGCGTACAGCAGGGTGCCGACGCCGACGGTGCCGCCGAGGACGAACCCGGTGACGACGACCACGACCTCCACCACCGTCCGCGTCAGCCGGATCGAGCGGCCGGTGCGCCGGTGCAGCCCCGTCATCAACCCGTCCCTGGGCCCGGGTCCGAAGCGGGCGGCGATGTACAGACCGGTGGCCACACCGTTGAGCACGATGGCCGCCAGGAGCAGCGGAATCCGCACGGCCAGGGCGTGGACGCCGGGCAGTGCGGCCAGTGTGCCGTCCATGGCGAGACCGATGACGACGACGTTGGAGACCGTGCCCAGGCCGGGCCGCTGGCGCAGCGGGATCCACAGCAGCAGCACCGCCGCCCCTACGACGATCGACACCACACCGATGGTCAGGCCGCTGCGCTCGGCCAGCCCCTGGTGCAGCACGCCCCACGGCTCCAGGCCGAGGCCCGCCTCGACGAGGAGCCCGGAGCTGACCCCGTACAGGACGAGACCGGCGTAGAGCTGAAGGAGTCGCCGCCCGAGACGGCCCGGTATGGGCCCCTGTGTGGACAAAATGTCCCCCCTGGTGGTGGAAGTGGCCTGACTCGTGACACTCTGTGGCGGGGGAACACAACTCATCCATGGCCAATTCGGGGAAGGTGGACTGGTCGTCATGGCGCAGTGGACTTCGGCGGTGGGCGCCACACAGCTCGCCCGGCTGCTCGTCTCCCAGCAGAAGCGCCCGGCCGGCCCCGGCACCCGCCGTCCGCCCGCCTACCGTGCGCTCGCCGACGGCATCCGGCTGCTGGTCCTGGAGGGCCGGGTGCCGGTGGCCGCCCGGCTGCCCGCCGAACGCGAGCTGGCCCTGGCCCTGTCCGTCAGCCGCACCACGGTCGCCGCCGCCTACGAGGCGCTGCGCACCGAGGGCTTCCTGGAGTCCCGGCGCGGCGCGGGCAGCTGGACGGCCGTCCCGGCCGGCAACCCGCTGCCCGCGCGGGGGCTCGAACCCCTGCCCCCGGAGGCACTGGGCTCGATGATCGACCTCGGCACCGCGGCGCTCCAGGCCCCGGAGCCCTGGCTCACCCGCGCCGTGCAGGGCGCCCTGGAGGAACTGCCGCCGTACGCCCACACGCACGGCGACTACCCGGCCGGGCTGCCCGCGCTGCGCTCGATGATCGCCGAGCGGTACACCGCGCGCGGGATCCCGACCATGCCGGAGCAGATCATGGTCACGACGGGCGCCATGGGCGCCATCGACGCCATCTGCCATCTCTTCGGCGGGCGCGGCGAGCGCATCGCCGTGGAGTCGCCGTCCTACGCCAACATCCTCCAGCTGATGCGGGAGGCGGGCGCCCGGCTGGTTCCGGTGGCCATGGCCGAGGGGCTCACCGGATGGGACCTGGACCGCTGGCGCCAGGTGCTGCGGGAGGCCGCGCCCCGGATCGCCTACGTCGTCGCCGACTTCCACAACCCGACCGGTGCCCTGGCCGACGAGGACCAGCGGCGCCGCCTGGTCGAGGCGGCCCGCTCCGCGGGGACCGTGCTCGTCGTCGACGAGACGATGAGCGAGCTGTACCTGGAGCCGGATCTCCACATGCCCCGGCGGGTGTGCGCCTTCGACCCGGCCGGCTCCACGGTGATCACCGTCGGGTCCGCCAGCAAGGCCTTCTGGGCCGGGATGCGCATCGGCTGGGTGCGGGCGGCCCCCGACGTGATCCGCAGCCTGGTGGCCGCGCGGGCCTACGCCGACCTGGGCACCCCCGTGCTCGAACAGCTGGCCGTGAACTGGCTGTTCAGCACCGGCGGCTGGGAGGAGGCCGTGGAGCTCCGGCGCGGCCAGGCCCGCGACAACCGCGACGCCCTGGTCGCGGCGGTCCGGCGCGAGCTGCCCGACTGGGAGTTCGAGGTCCCGCGGGGCGGCCTGACCCTGTGGGTGCGCACCGGCGGCCTGTCCGGGTCCCGCCTGGCCGAGGCGGGCGAGCGCGTGGGCGTACGGGTTCCGTCCGGCCCGCGCTTCGGCGTCGACGGCGCCTTCGAGGGCTACGTCCGCCTGCCGTTCACCGTCTCGGGAGCGGTGGCCGAGGAAGCGGCGACGCGGCTCGCGGCAGCGGCCCGCCTGGTGGAGACCGGGGCGTCGGGCAACGGTGAGTCCCCGAGGACGTTCGTGGCGTAGGCACAGCCGCACGGCCGCGGCCTCAGGACGGCTCGGCCACAGCACAGCGGCCTCGGCCGCGGCCTCAGGACGGCTCGGCCACGGCGGCCTCGGCCACGGCCTCCCCGGGTTCCGGAACCGTCTCCCCGTCCGCCGGCAGCGTCTTCGCCGGCAACAACTCCAGCACCGCCTCCCGCAACCCCTCACTCACCGAGTCGTCGTACGGATCGGGCGTCGCCGGGACCTGAAGCCGGTGCACGGCCCCCGTGCCCAGCCGCGCATACCCCCGCCCGGGCGGGAAGACGGGCGGCGCCGTCGTGTGCGGCGGCGCCCCCAGCACCGCCTTGACCTGCTCCGCCGTCGCGGGCCCGAGCACGACCCGCGCGCGGGTGTGCTGCCGCAGCGGATCACCGAGCGCCTCCGCGCTGTCGAACTGCTCGGCCACGACGACCGTGACGTTGACCGCGCGGCCGTGCCGCAGCGGCACCTGGAGCAGCGCCTGGGGGTCCTTGCGGCCGTTCGCGGCGGCCAGGTGCGTGAAGGCGGTCGGCCGGTCGAGCAGCAGCCACAGCGGGCGCGTGGTGTCGTCCGGCGGCGGGTGGCCCGCCTGCCGCGCCCGGTTGACGGCGATCAACCGCCGCTCGGTCTCGGTGGCGGCCCACTCCAGGCTCGCCAGCACCCCGGCCAGCCCGCACTCGACGGCCAGGACGCCGTCACGGCCCGTCAGGCAGGCGTACTCGCCGGTGCCGCCGCCGTCGACGACGAGCACGTCGCCGTGCTGGAGGGCCTGGAGCGCGATCGAGCGCACAAGCGTGGAGGTGCCGCTGCCCGGCTGGCCCATGGCCAGCAGGTGCGGCTCGGTGGAGCGCGGGCCCGTGCGCCAGACGACCGGCGGCACGTCGTGCTGTTCCTCGCCGAAGGCGAGGGGGAGGGTGCGCTGGACCTCGCTCGGATCGGTGAATCCCAGCACGGTCTCGCCGGGCGCGGTGACGAACCGCTGGGCCGGAATGCCGGTGGGCAGCGGGGTCAGCGCGGTGACCGCGAGCTCGTTGCCCTCCTCGTCCCAGGCGAAGAGGTACTCGCGGCCGCGGCCGGTCTTGACGGCGAGCAGGTGCTCGATCCGCGCCCGCGCCTCGGGCTCGCCGTCGGTGAAGTACGCCGGGTAGCGGATCAGCAGGTGGGCGACGCGGCCCGAGTCGTCGAACGTGTACGAGGGGAAGGCCTTCTGCCACTCACCGCCGTGCGCGTACAGCGGCGCCGGGTCCTCGGCGGCCGAGAAGTACGGCACCAGCGCCTCGTACAGCGACGACAGGCGGCGGACGTGCGACTCGTCGGGGCCCTCGGGTTCGGGCGGGGTGCGGTCACGGCCCAGCCAGGCCGCCGCCGCCGTCACCACGACGGCGGCGAGCAGCGGGCCGTACGGGACCATCATCAGGACCAGGATCACCGAGGCCACCAGGAACAGCAGCGGCCCGCGCCGGTCCTTGGGCGTGTCCGCCCATCTGCGCCGGCCGGCCGCGGCGAGCCGGCACAGACCGCGGGCGATGGTGATCAGCGGGTGGAGGATGTCCGTGGCGTTGTCCGCCGCCGTCCGGGCGAGCTCCCGGCTCCGGGCGAGCTGCGCGCTGCCTGTGCTCAGAATGCGGGGGAGGGGGCGCCGGGCCACTGCTGCCTCCTGTCGTGCGTACGGGCGAGGGGTCCCCGGGGTGGGTGCGTCAGAACCTCATGCCGCCGATCAGGCTCGCCAGGGACTCGCCGCCGGCTCTGATGCTCGGAGCGATGGCGGTGCTCGCGAGGTAGAAACCGAACAGGACCGACACACATGCGTGTGAGGGCTTCAGCCCGTCCTTGCGGAAGAAGATGAAGCCGATGGTGCCGAACAGGACGACGCCTGAGATGGAGAGGATCATGAGAGATCTCCTGGTGTCGAGGGGGACAGTCACCCTGAGTCCTTCCAGCATCACAGGATGTATCCATATGACAAAAGGTGCAAGTGGGTGAATTTCGTTCGATTTCCCTCGGCCGGCGGAGCCGGTGGGCGGGGTGGTCGAGCGGTCCTGTCCCGTGCGTCCTGGTCCATGGTGATCTTTGCCTCGGGTGTCCCGGGCCATGTGCCGCGCGAGCCAGTACCCTGGCGATTCACCCGTACGGCCGAGTAGCGCTCGCGGTCGTACGCTTCTCCCCGCAGGTCCGCGAAGCGGCGCCCGCACGCACTCCCCAGCAGTACCCGTCCCCCAGCAGTACCCGCAGTCCCCAACGCTCGCAGTGAGAGGCGGTCCGGCCATGAGTGAAGCCCCCGACCCCGAGGTCGTGGAGCTCGCGACCAAGATCTTCGATCTGGCCCGGCAGGGCCGGACGGAGGCGCTCGTGGCGTACGTGGACGCGGGCGTCCCGGCCGACCTCACCAACGATCGCGGCGACTCCCTGGTGATGCTCGCCGCCTACCACGGTCACGCCGACGCCGTCCGCGCCCTGCTGGCCCGCGGTGCCGATGCCGACCGCGTCAACGACAGAGGCCAGACACCCCTCGCCGGAGCGGTCTTCAAGGGCGAGCAGGACGTGATCAAGGCCCTGCTGGAGGGCGGCGCGGACCCCTCCGCGGGCACGCCGTCGGCCCTGGACACGGCCCGGATGTTCGGCCGGGCCGAACTGCTGCGGCTGTTCGGCGAGCAGCCGACCGAGCAGTGAACCCCGGCGCCGGGGACTGCTGAAGCAGCGTTCTGACCAGTAAAGACACCGAAAACGGGGGAGGCGGTGCGAGACCGCCGGAAATTTCGGTCGCGGCGGCACGGACGCCGGGTCATCATGACGTCGTGATTCACGGACGCGATGGCTGGGCAGGTGTTGCCGCACCGCGCGGACCGTGATCGGTCCGCATGGGCCACCGACGAGAGGCAGAGGAAGATGGTCTACAGCAAGCAAGAGACGGCGGGCGCCCCGACGTGTTGTCACGCGGCCAGGTAGTGCGTGTTCCCCGGTTGCGTCGACGCTTGATGTGAGGCTGTTTCCCATGTTCGATCCGGTCATAGCGCCCAGCGGCACGCTGCTCGGCCTGCTCCAGCGGGGCCGCGGCGACGGCACACTGCACGCGCTCACCGCCCCGCGCGCCGAAGCGCTCGCGGCTCTCGACCACTGCGTGGTGCGCGACCCCCGCCACGACTGGCAGGTGGAGAACCGCTCCCTGTACTACGCCCGGCTCTACCTCGACCTGAACGGCGAGCTGGACTCCATCGAGGCGCACCTCTTCGACCCCGAGGACGTCCTCGACACCGAGGAGTCCCGCACCGGGCTCGCCCTCGCCGTCCTCGGGCACCTCGCCTCCTACGGCAGGCGGGACGCGCTCGTCCTGCTGCGCAGGTACGCCGCCACCGGCGCCAACTGGGCCTGGGCCCTGGACGAACTGGCGCTGCGCGACGACGACGCCGGCCTGCGCGCGCTGGCCGCGCCCGTGCTCGCGCGCTTCTCCACCGACACCGAGGGCGAGGCCGAACTGGCCGCCGCCGTACGCGATGCTTTCGAGCCACGGCCGTGGCGGCTGTGGGCGGAGGATCCGCGCGCATCGATCGCCACGCGCGTGCGTGCCGCCCACGAGGCCGGCTGCTTCGACCGCTGGCAGCGGCAGCTGCGGCCCACCGGGCCACGCCCGGGCTGGAGCGTGCAGGCCGTGTTCGAGTGGGCCCAGCAGGGCATCGACCGCGGTGCCGCCCTCCACGTCCCGGCCGCCCGGTGCCTGGCCGCCGTGGCCGGTCCCGAGGACCGGCCGGAGATCCTCCGGGCCGCCCGGCAGGGCACGGACGGCGCCCGCTGCACCGCCTTGCGCTATCTCGCCGACGGCAACGATCCCGACGCCCTCGACCTGATCGAGGCCGCCGTGTCCGACGGCTCGTCCACCGCGGTGGAGGCCGCCGTGGACGCCTTCGAACGCATGCGCAGCGTCGCCGCCGTGGACCGGGCCCGCGGCTGGGCCCGCCGCCCCGACCCGCTGGGCGCCGCCGCCGGCCGGATGCTCGCCTGTCGCGGCGGAGCCCGGGACCGCGACCTCGTCCTCGCCGCCCTCCGGGAGGCGGTCCGGGGCGAAGGCCCCGACGCGCCCACCCTGTGCGCCCTCGTCGACGGCACCGGACGCCTCGGCATCACCTGTGCCGCACCCGTCCTGCGGCACGTCTACCGCGAGACCGCCTCCTCCCATCTGCGCGGCCGCGCCGCCCGCGCGCTGGCCGCAACCGACCCGTCCTTCCCCGCCGGCTTCGCCGTGGAGTGCCTGTGGGACTGCGAGGAGACCACCCGCGAACTCGCCGCCCGCCACGCCGAGACCGGCGACGCCCGGGTCGTCGAGCAACTGCGGCGCCTCGCCGCCGACCCCGCCGAGGAGGCCGAGGTCCAGACCGCCGTACGCAGCCGGATCAACCCCGACCTGCCGGCCGCGTGAACGTCGCGGACCGGCCGTGATCGGCCGGCCGCGTGAGCGTCCGGAGCCGGTTCTGGTCTGTCGGCGGCGTGAAGGGCGTGGATCGGTCGCGATCTGGACACGGGCTGACCCGCCCGGCCGGGGCGCCGCCACCGCCGGCCCGCCCCGGAAGCGGCGCCATGAGGGCCCCTCAGGCCACGCGGTACCGCTCGTCGCGGGCGTCCGTCAGGAACATCTGCCCCGGTGCGTGAGTGATGGCGAAAGGCGGCCGGGAGGCCATCACCGCGGCCTGCGGAGTCACCCCGCAGGCCCAGAACACCGGGATGTCGTCCGGCTCGGCCGCCACCGGGTCGCCGAAGTCGGGGCGGGCGAGGTCCGCGATGCCCAGCGCGGACGGATCGCCGCAGTGAACCGGGCTGCCGTGCACCGCCGGGAGCAGTCCGCTCTCCCGGATGGCCGCCGGCAGGTGGCGTGGCGGCACCGGACGCATGGACACCACCATCGGGCCGTGCAACCGCCCGGCCGACCTGCACTGACGGCTCGTCACATACATGGGGACGTTGCGTCCCTGCTCGATGTGGCGGATCGGCACGCCCGCGGAGGACAGCGCCCACTCGAAGGTGAAGCTGCACCCGATCAGGAACGTCACCAGGTCACCGCGCCAGTGCCCGCGCACGTCCGTCGGCTCGTCCACCAGCTCGCCCTCCCGCCACACCCGGTAGCGCGGCAGGTCGGTGCGCAGGTCCGCGCCGTCGGCGAGGACGGTCCGGAAGGAACCGGCGTCGGTGACGTCCAGGACGGGACACGGCTTGGGATTGCGCTGGCAGAACAGCAGCGTCTCGTACGCCCAGTCGGCGGGGACAGAGATCAGGTTCACCTGGGTGTGCCCCGCGGCGACCCCGGCGGTGGGCCCCGCCAGCCCGTCCCGGAAGCGTTCCCGGGCCGTACGCGGGCTCCACGCGCGCGCGTGCTCGTCGACGAGGATCACGGGGCGGTCCTGCGCCCCGACCGGACGGCGGGAGTCCGTGACATGCGCGGCCCGCCTGGTTCCGGTGGTGTCCGTGTCCGTGTCCGTGCGGCTCACGCCAGCTCCTTCCCGCGCGTCTCGGGCAGCCCCAGCAGGGCCAGCGCCGCCACGCCGTAGCCGACCGCGCCGAAGACCAGCGCCCCGCCCACGCCCCAGCTGTCCGCCAGGAAGCCCACCAGGGTGGGGAAGACGGCGCCGACGGCCCGGCCGGTGTTGTACGTGAAGCCCTGACCGGTGCCGCGCACCTCCGTCGGGTACAGCTCGCTCAGGTAGGAGCCGAAACCGCTGAAGATCGCCGACATGCAGAAACCCAGCGGGAAACCGAGCACCAGCAGCAGGGCGTTCGCACCGCTCGGGATGTTCGCGTACGCCACGACGCACAGGGCGGACAGCAGCGCGAACAGCCAGATGTTGCGCCGGCGGCCCAGCCGGTCGGTGAGGTGACCGCCGGTCAGATAGCCGGCGAAGGCGCCCGAGATCAGGAACGTCAGGTACGAGCCGGTCCCGACGACCGACAGGCCCCGCTCCGTCTTCAGATACGTCGGCACCCACGTGGCCAGCGTGTAGTAGCCGCCCTGGACACCGGCGGAGAGCAGGCCCGCGAAGACCGTGGTGCGCAGCAGCCCCGGCGAGCCGGCCGTGCCCGGTGTGAAGATGGCCGCGAACGAGCCCCTCCGCGCGCTCTGTTCGCGCACCGCCATCGCCTCCGGCGCGTCGTGCACCCGGCGGCGCACCCACACCACCAGCAGCGCGGGCAGCGCGCCCGTCCAGAACATCACACGCCAGGCCAGGTCGTCGCCGGCGACGGAGAACACCAGCGTGTAGACGACCGCGGCCAGCGCCCAGCCGACCGCCCAGGAGCTCTGCACCGCGCCGAGTGTGCGGCCCCGGTGCTTCGCGCTCGCGTACTCGGCGACCAGGATCGCGCCGACCGCCCACTCGCCGCCGAAACCGAGGCCCTGCAAGGCGCGGAAGACCAGCAGCGTCTCGTAGGTGGGCGCGAAACCGCAGGCGACGGTGAACACCGCGTAGGTGATCACCGTGATCATCAGTGCCCGGACCCGCCCGACCCGGTCGGCGACCACGCCGGCGACGGCGCCGCCGATCGCGGACACGACCAGGGTGACGGTGGTGAACAGCCCCGTCTGGCCGCTGTCCAGGCCGAAGTACGAGGCCAGCGCCACCATGCTCAGCGGCAGCGTGAAGTAGTCGTACGAGTCCAGCGCATAGCCGCCGAACGCGCCCGCGAAGGCGCGCCGGCCCCGTGGATCCAGGGCCCGCAGCCAGCCCAACGTGCCGTCTCCGGCATCGCGTTCACCGCGTCGGGGGCGCTTGCCGGAGGTCAGTGCCTGCGGTGGAGGGGTCGTGCTCATGGGCACCTCGCAGTTGAGGGACGGAGGGTGCTGGTGAGTGAGCAGTGCCGTGCGGAAGCGGCGGCCCCCCGGTGTCCGGGTGGGCGGGGACGAGCGGCGCCGCGCCCAGCACCGTAGAGGATCGTTCAACGATCCTTCAATACCCCCGTTGTCTCGTTCTCGTATCTGCGGTTGAATTCCGGGCATGGCAGAGCAGCTGAAGGGACTGGCCGACGACCGCGCCCTGCTGGGCCGCACCAGCACCGCCGAGCGCGTCTCGGACATCCTCAGAAGCCGTATCGCCGACGGCTACTTCCCGCCCGGCACCCGGCTGTCGGAGGACAGCATCGGAGGCGCGCTCGGCGTCTCCCGCAACACGCTGCGCGAGGCGTTCCGGCTGCTGACGCACGAGCGGCTGCTCGTCCACGAGTTGAACCGCGGTGTCTTCGTACGGGTGCTGACCGTCGAGGACGTCGAGGACATCTACCGCACCCGCCGCCTCGTGGAGTGCGCCGTCGTACGGGGGCTCGGACCCGCGCCGTACGCGCTGGACGGACTGGCCGAGGCCGTCGCCGAGGGACGGCGGGCCACCCGCGAAAGCGACTGGAAAGAGCTGGGCACGGCCAACATCCACTTCCACACCGAGCTGGTGGCGCTCGCGGGCAGTGAGCGCACCGACGAACTGATGCGCAGCGTCTTCGCCGAACTGCGCCTCGCCTTCCACGTCGTGGACGACCCGCGGCGGCTGCACGAGCCGTACCTCACCCGCAACCAGCAGATCCTCCAGGCGCTCCAGGCCGGCGACCGGGACGGGGCGGAGAAGATGCTCGCGGTCTACCTCGACGACTCGCTGGAGAAGGTCGTGGAGGTGTACCGGCGGCGCGTCGGCGAGGACGCGTAGGCGGGAGCGGGAAGCCGGAGCCGTGGGTCGCGGGTCCAAGCCGCGCGTCGGAGGTCACGGGTCGCTCGGAGGTCACGGGTCGCGGGTCGGGAGCCGTGCCAGGGGTCCCGCGAGCCGGGTGCGGTCGCGGTGGCGCCGGGGGTGCGTCTGCGCCGTTTGGGCCGATGTCAGACCGAGGACCTAGTCTGTGCACCGTGACTTCGCCTGCACCGACGGACCGTGTTCCGCCCCAGCTCAGCGCGGGGCCGCGCCCCGCCCCGGGGCCGGCCGCCGACGAGGGGCTGGCGCGGCGGCTGCGCGCGCTCGCCTGCACCGCGCCGCTGCACGACCTCGACACGCGCAAGGCGAACCTCGCGGGCGAGTACTCGGTGTACGGCATGGCCGAGGTCGCGCTCGCCGCCATCGACCTGGTCACGCTCAACATGGACTTCGACACCGGCGCCGACCACGAGCAGATCGTGGCCCGGCTGCTGCCGCGCGTCGCCGCCCAGGCGCCGCGGCGGCCGGCCGCCGAGCACGAGCGGGTGGCCCGCTGGGTCCTGGAGAACCTGATCAACGTCGGCAGCGTCGACCGGGGCTTCCGCGCGGTCTACGGCACCTTCGCGCCGGACGGTACGTACGTGCGCCGGGACTACGACTTCAAGCTGATCGAGGAGGTGCCCGGCCCCGGCGGCAGCGTCTACCTGCGCACCACGGACGAGGCGGTCAACGTCCTCGTGGGCGCCCTGGACACGGACGTCACCAGCGCGCAGATCGCCGCCGAGGTCAAGCTGGAGGTGCTCATCAACCGGGGCCGCCTCGCCGACGCCCAGCTCGCCGCCGAGCAGGCCCGCTACCGCACCGTGCAGTACTCCGAGACCCTGCGCCGGGCCCTGGAGGCCACCCGGCGCAACGTCCGCGCGGTGGACTGGCTGCGCGCCGTACCGGACATGATCACCGAGGCCCTGGACCACGTCGCCGACCGCTACCGGCACGAGAACGCGATCCTGACCAACATCCGCAAGGCGCGCGACGAGTCCGAGGAGCCCGAGCACAAGCGGCGCGCCGCCGAGCTCGTCGACATCGTCAAGGACTGCATCCGCCGGCACACACAGCTCCAGACCCGGCTGCTGGAGGCCGGCCCCCTCTTCCGCGCCGAACAGGACCGCCAGGCCTTCGCCACCCCCCTGACCACCTCCGGGACGGACCTCTACGGCCACCTGCTCGCGCCCACCCTGCCGCTGCCCCTGGAGCACGCGATCCGCGTCACGGACGCCTTCTTCGCGCACGGCACCGGGCTGCGCACACCGGTGTCCGTCCGGGTCGGCGACCTCGTGGACCTGCTGCTCACCCCGCCCGTGGAGCGGGAGCACCTGGGCGCGGAGATGCCCGAGCCCGACCTCATCGCCACCCCCGACGACAGCCGGTTCAGCGAGGAGCAGCTGGCGGCGGCGACGGAACTGCTCGACCTCCCGGCGGACGCGCCGCGCCGGCTGTCCGGACTGCTGGCCGAGGCCCGGCGCACCGGGGACCCCGATCTCGCCTACCTGGTCGCCCTGCTGGCGGTCCACGCGGCCAGCCCGGCCGTCGGCACCGCCTACCGGCAGGGCGAGGAGAAGCTGCTGTTCGCCGTGGACGACGGCACCGAGCTGGACGACCCCGAGTTCGGCGGCGCCGATCTCATCGTCGGAACCGCGTCGCTGGACGCGGCCGGCATGGCGGCCGACCGGACGGAGGCGGCATGAGTGATCAAGAGCGTGACAAGGAGCCCAACCCGTGAGCGAGCACGTCGAGTGGAGTGAGGCGGAGACCCCCGCCCCGTCGGCGTCCGGCGCCGTCACCCCCGCCGACGCCGCCGACGCGGCCCGGCTCGTCGCCTTCGGCCTGCAGCCCAAACTGCAGCCCGCGCGCGACCAGGAGTACGCCGAGCTGCTGCGCCGCCACCGCGAGGACCCGGCGTTCGCACGGCTGGCGGACGCCGTGGCCGCCGGCCTCGGACTGATCGTGCTGGAGGTGTCCCCTCGCGCGGGCATGGCGGTGACGGCCGCCGAGGACTCGGTGTTCGCCGTCCGCATGGGCGACTACGCGCGTCGTACCGCCGCCGACTCCGGGGACCGCTTCCTGCACGGACTGGCCCATCTGGCCGTGGCCGCCCTGGCCTTCCCGCGCCCCGAGGACCTGGCCGACGACGGCTACATCGGGCGCGTCACGGTCAACGGAGTCGACGCCTTCGTCCGCCAGGCCTGCCGCCGCCTGGAGGAGCGCGCCGAGGCACAGGGCGAGAACACCGACCCGGCCACCGACGCGCCCGGACTGGAGGCGGCCTGGCGGATCTGGGCCAGACGCAGCGCGACCGGCGCCACCAAGGACGCCCGCCGCCCCGCCGCCTCCACGACCGGCATCGTCGCCAAGGCCCTGGCGTTCCTCACCGACTCCGGGTTCCTCCAGCGCACCGGCGACGAGAGCGGCGGCACCTACCGCACCACGGCCCGCTACCAGCTCCAGGTGCGCGACATGGCGGGCAGCGCCGCCCTGGCCGAACTCCTCGACCTGGGCGTCGTCCCGGTGACCGACGGCACCCCGAGCCTGCTGCCCGCCGAGGACACCGACGACCTGGACCTGGTGGCCGACGCCGGACTGCCGCTCCACGCCCCGTCCCACTCCTGAACCCCCCGATCTGCCGGAAGACTGACGAGAGTCCGCCATGTACGAGCTGTCCCGGGTCCGCCTCTACTCCATCGGTCCCGCCGGTGCGCGCTACGCCGACACCGTGCTTGACCTGCGGGGCGTGGGCGAGCCGGTGCCCGACCCCGCGCCCATCCAGGCGGAGTTCTTCGAGGAGGAGCCGGTCGGTCCGCCGCGCCGCCCCGCGCCCGCCGGCGTGCTCTTCCTGGAGAACGGCGGCGGAAAGTCGGTGCTCCTCAAGCTGATCTTCTCGGTGATGCTGCCCGGCCACCGCAACACCCTCGGCGGCGCCAGCTCCGGCGTGCTGCGCAAGTTCCTGCTCGCCGACGACTGCGGGCACGTGGCACTGGAGTGGCAGCATGTGCAGACCGGCGAGTGCGTGGTCGTCGGCAAGGTGAGCGAGTGGCGCGGACGCCAGGTCTCGGGCGACCCGCGCAAGTTCGCCGAGGCCTGGTACTCCTTCCGGCCCGGCCCCGGACTCACCCTGGACAACCTCCCCGTCGCCGAGACCACCTCCGTGCGGCCGCCCGCCGAGGGCGCCTCCGGCGCACAGGGCCGGCGCCGCACCATGAAGGGCTTCCGCGACGCGATCAGCGAGGCCGGCAAGGCCTACCCGCACCTGGAGGTGCACTGGGAGGAGATCCACGAGCGCTGGACCGAGCACCTGGGCGACCTCGGCCTCGACCCGGAACTCTTCCGCTACCAGCGGGAGATGAACGCCGACGAGGGCGAGGCGGCCGGCCTGTTCGCGGTGAAGAAGGACTCCGACTTCACGGACCTGCTGCTGCGCGCGGTCACCGACACCCGCGACACCGACGGACTCGCCGACCTCGTCAGCGGCTTCGGCAACAAGCTGGGCCGGCGCGCCGAACTCATCGCCGAACGGGACTTCACCGCGGGCTCGGTCGACCTGCTCGGACGGATCGTCGAGGCCGCCGAGGCCCGCACCCGCGCGCGGGACATCCACACCTCGGCCGAGCGGCGCACGCGCACGCTGGCGCGCCGGCTGTCCGCCCGGGCCGTGCGGGAACGGGTGCGCGCCGCCGACCTCGCCCAGCGCGTCACCGCCGCCGCCTACGCCGTCACGCACTCCGAGGGCGCCCGGGAGCGCAGCGCGCTGATCGCCGCCGAACTCGCCTACCGGCACGCCTCGCTGGCCCTGGCCGCCGCCGAGAAGTCCGCCGCCGCGCAGAAGCGGGAACTGGCCGACGCCCGCACCCTGCACTCCGCGTGGCAGGCCGCCGAGGCCGTACTGCGCCACCGGGCCGCCGCCGACCGCGTGGCCCGCGTCTCCGCGGCCATCCAGGAGGCCGAGCGGGACGCGGCTCCGGCGCTCGCCGCACGCGCCAAGGCCGCCGTGGACCTCGTACGGGCCCTGCACGCGGCCGCGGAGAGCGCCGAAGCCCTCGCCAACGAGGGCGACGAGCGGTCCGCGCAGCTTCAGGAGGCGGGGGAGACGGCCCACCGCGACGCTACGGCCGCCGCAACCGAGGCCCAGCGGGCCCGCAGCGAGGCCGGCCACCTGCGCCAGCGGCTGACCGAGGTCGAGCAGGAGACCGCCGAGGCCGTCCGCGCCGGCTGGCTCGACGACAGCGCCCCCGACGCCGATCCGGCGCGCGCCGCGCTGGCCGCCAGCGACGCCGAGAAGACGGCCGTCGCCGCCTGGGACGAGGCCCGCGAGGCCGCCCGGAGGGCCACGGAGCACGCGCGTGAGACGGCCTCAGCAGAGACCCGCGCGGAACTCACCGCGGCCCGCTCGTCCGACGCCGCTGCGGCGGCGGATCGGGCCCACGAGGCCGAGCGGCGCATCGCCGAGGCGCTGGCGGCCGAGGAGCGGCTCGCCGAACTGCTGAGCGTGCCCGGCGCCGTCACGGCCGGGCGGGCCGCGGTACCCGCTCCCCGGACGGGATCGGACGGCGCGTCGGCCGGCACACCGGTCGACGAGAGGGCGGGGAAGGCGGCGGACGAGGCGCACCCCGGCGCCGACGCGACCGGGCGGCACGGCGCCGGAGCCACGGGCCCGGCCAGCGCCCCGGCCGAGGGCACGCCGCGCCCGCCCTCCGAAGGCCCCCTCAGCCCCGAGGACCTGGACCGCTTCGCCGACGAACTGCGCGAACTCCTCGACGACGCCGTCTCCTCCGCCGAGCGGCACCTGTTCGAACTGCGGACGGCGGCCGCCGACGACGCCCGGATCCTGGGCGCGCTCGGCGACGGCGGTCTGCTCCCGCCCGGCCCCGACGTGCTCGCCACCGTCGAGTTCCTCGGCGAGCACGGCATCCCCGCGCTGCCCGGCTGGCGCTACCTCGCCCAGGCCGTCGACCCCGCCGACCACGCGCGCGTGCTGGCCGCCCGGCCCGAACTGGTCGACGGGGTGGTCATCACCGACCCGGACACGCACGCCCGCGCCCGCGAGACACTCGCCGAGGCCGCCCTGCTGCCCCGGTCCGCCGTGGCCGTCGGCACCGCGGCCGCCCTGCTCGCCCCCACCCCGGCAGCGGACTCGGCGAACGCCGACGTCTTCCTGGTGCCGCCGAACCCGGCCATGCACGACGAGCACGCCGCCGACGAGGAACGGCAGGCGCTGCGCGCGCGGGCGACCGAGCGGGACGAGGAGATCCGCCGCATGGCCGCCCGGCTCGGCAAGGACCGCGAGCTCGCCGCCCGGCTCGCCTCCTGGCGCACCGGCTGCCCCGCCGGGCGGCTGTCCGAACTGGCCGAGACCGCCCGCGACGCCCGCGCGTTCGCCGAGGAGGCCGAGGCAGAGCTCGCCGAGGCACGGACCGCACGGGCGGAGGCCGAGGAGGCCGCCGCCGAGGCCACACAGGTGCGCGACGAACGCCAGGAGGCCGCGCAGAAGGCCCGGCGCGCCGCCGACGCCCTCGCCGGGCTCGCCTTCCGGCTGCGCGAGCGCGCCGGCTGGCAGGCCAGACTTCGCGAACTCGCCGACGAGGCCACCGAGTCGGAGGCCCGCGCCCAGACCTGCCTGGAACGGGCCCGCGCGGCCGACGAGGACCGGCGCGCCGCCCAGCGCGCCGCCGACGACGCCCGCCGCACCGCCCGCGCGCTGCGCGCCGAACGATCGGAGATCGCCGGAGCCCCCGACGACCTGCCCGAGACCGACGGGGACGCGCCGAAGGCGTCCCTGCCGGCCCTCCGCGAGGCCTACCGCGCCGCCTCCCAGGTGTACGAGAAGGTCGGCGTCGGCGCCGACCTGCGCGCCGAACAGGCTCGCGCGGAGAGCGACGAGAGCGCGGCCCGCGCCGAACTGGACCGGCTCAGCAACAAGGTCCGCACCCGCGCCGAGCAGCTCCTGGAGTCACCCGACGGGTCCGACGGACCGTCCCGGCAGGCCGCCGCCGCCCGCGCCGAGGAACTGGTGCAGCTCCTGGAGACCCGCATGTCGTCCGCCAGCGAACAGCTCGGCCGGCTGCGCGGCGAGGCCGAGCGGCTGGCACCCGAGGACGGCGAGGCGCACACCGAGCTGCCCGAGGAACTGCTCCCACGCGACGCCGAGCACGCCCAGGCCCTGCTGCGCACGGCCACCACCGAACTCGCCTCCCGCACCGAGGCGTTGGCCCAGGCCCGCGAGGCGCACGCCGAACTGCTCGAGGCCCACCGCGCCGCCGAGGACGCGGCAAGCGGCTTCGACGAGATCGCCGCCATGCTCCGCGACCTGCTGCGCGAGCACAGCGTCGACGAGGAGCAGGAGGAACCGGAGCCGTACCCGGGCAGCCCGGATGCGGCCCGGCAGGCCGCCGCCGAGGCCCGCCGGTCGCTGCGCGGCTGCGCCGCCGACCTGTCCGCCGCCGAGGCCGCCGTGCGCGAGGCCGGCGACGTCCTCGTCCGGCACGCCAACTCCACCCGCTACGAACAGGTGCGCACCCCCGCCCGGCAACAGATCCGCGAGCTGCCCGCCTCCGCCCTGCCCGAGCACGCCCAGAAGTGGGCCGAGGCCTTCGCACCCCGGCTGCGCGTCCTCACCGACGAGCTGGCGCAGCTGGAACGCAACCGCGACTCGATCGTCGACCGGCTGCGCGGCCTCGTGGAGTCGGCACTCGCCACGCTCCGCTCCGCCCAGCGCCTCTCCCGTCTCCCCGAAGGCCTCGGCGAGTGGTCGGGGCAGGAGTTCCTGCGCATCCGCTTCGAGGAACCCGACCAGGCCACACTCACCGAGCGGCTCGGCGAGGTCATCGACGAGGCGACCCGGGCCGCCGTGAGGAAGAACTCCGACCTGCGGCGCGACGGCATGTCCCTGCTGCTGCGCGGAGTGGCAGCCGCGCTTCAGCCCAAGGGCGTCGCCGTGGAGATCCTCAAGCCCGACGCCGTGCTGCGCGCCGAGCGCGTGCCCGTCGGTCAGATGGGCGACGTGTTCTCGGGCGGTCAGCTGCTCACCGCGGCCATCGCCCTGTACTGCACGATGGCCGCGCTGCGCTCCAACGACCGCGGCCGCGACAAGCACCGGCACGCGGGCACGCTGTTCCTGGACAATCCCATCGGCCGCGCCAACGCCACGTACCTGCTGGAGCTCCAGCGGGCCGTCTCCGACGCGCTCGGCGTCCAGCTCCTGTACACCACCGGCCTGTTCGACACGACGGCGCTGGCGGAATTCCCGCTGGTCATCCGGCTGCGCAACGACGCCGACCTCAGGGCCGGGCTGAAGTACATCAGCGTGGAGGAACACCTGCGCCCGGGCCTGCCCCAGCCGACCCCCGCCGGAGAGGCGGTTCACAGCGAGATCACGGCGACACGGATGTACAAGCGCCCCGCCCAGACGTACCCGATCTAGGAGTGAGACAGCCGGCCCGCGCCGCCCCGTCGGCGTATTCGCTGCTGGGCGCGCTCGGCCGCCCGTTCCTCCCGCCGGGCTCTGCGGCGCTCGCGAGCACGGGCTGTTCGAGGTGACCGAGGGCATCTACCAGGTACGCGGCTTCGACCTGTCGAACATGACGATCGTCGAGGGCGAGCGCGGCGTC